>DATEJJ010001166.1:0-5183 GCA_035278125.1 Rugosimonospora sp. | reverse complement strand
GCGCGCGTCGCTGGTGCTCGGCGCCGCGCTGCTCGGCTTCGCCGGCGTGGCCGCGGCGGTGCTGCGCGACCCGGTCGGCGACGCGGGTGCGGGGTCCGCGGTGCGGCGGTGTGTCCACATGGTACGGCTCGCGTCGCGGACATACTTGTCGCTGCTGTACGGGCTGGCGCTGGGCGGCCTCGTGGCGGTCGCGGTGTACCTGCCCGCGTACCTGACCGATGTGTTCGGCCTGCGCCCGTTCCCCACGCTGGCGGTGACCGCGGTGGTCGTGGTACTCGCGTCGCTGGCGCGCCTGGCCGGTGGCTGGTGGACCGACCGGCACCCGACGGCGCGGGCCCTGCTGGTCTGCTACGCCGTGGCGGCCGGCCTGTGCCTCGTGGTCGCGCTGGCACCCCGGGTGTGGTGGCTCACCAGCGCGCTGGTCGCGGGCGTGGCCATCTGCGACGGGCTGGCCAGCGGCGCGCTCCTCGCGCTGATCGGCAAGGCCGCGCGGCCGGAGAGCACCGGAGCCGTGATGGGTGTGACCGGTGCGGTGGCGGCGTTCGGGCCGGTGTGCCTGTCGCTGCTGCTGGCCGGGGTGGAGCAGCTGACCGGCTCGTACGTGGTGGCGTGGTTCCTCCTGGCCGTGGTACTGCTCGCGGTCGCCTGGTACGTGTACCTGCGCGGGCTGCAGATCGGGCTGGGGCTGGCGGTACGGCACGAGTTGAGCCCGAGCCCGGCGGCCATGACGATCGCCGTGGTCGGCGAGGCCGAGACCCGCTGGGGTGCCGCGGCGGTGGTGGCCCGCCTCGCCGAACTCGCCGCCCGCGACGAACTGGTCGTGGTGTACGGCTCCGACGACGTGGGCAACTCCCGCCGCGACCGCAACCCGCTGGTGGTGGGTCTGCGGGACCGGCTCCCCAGGTACCGTATCGAGGCGATCCCGGTGCGGCCGGAGACCGGTCCGCTGGGCGCCGACGCCGCCGTGTTCGACGAGTTCGTCGCGACGGGTGCGGTCGCTGTCGCGGTCACCCCGACCCCCGAACTCGGCGGCGTCGCCGCCCAACTGTCCACCTACCTCCAGGCTGACCGGGTACTCAAGGTGTCGTACACGCTGAACGCCGGTGCCCGCCTGCACAAGGTGTGGGACCGCCGTCCCAGCTGGACACCGGCCGATTCCGGTTAGGGCGTCAGGTAACGGTCCTGGTGACTCAGTTCGGAGTGCAGGAGGCGGTGACTCCGCTGCCGTCGCCGCTGCCCTGGAAGCCGAACGTGGTGCGCTTGCCGGCGGCGATCCGGCCGTTGTAGTACAGGTTCACCGCCTGCACCACGCCGCTCGTACCACTGACCTGGGTGTCCCACGATTTCACGATCCGGACGCCACCGGGCAGCGTCAGCGTGACCCGCCAGCCGGTCAGCGCCTGGTCGCCCGCGGTCACCGTCACGGTGGACACGAAACCGCCGGGCCACTGGCTGCTGACGACGTACGCCGCGGCGCAGCCGGGTCCAGGTAGGACAGTGATGGCCACGTGCGCCGTCGCCGAGCGGTAGTCGGCCGGGTCCGCCGGAGTGAACCTCGCATCGAGCTGCTGTCCGGTACCGGCGGACAGCACCGCGCCGGGGGCCGGCTTCCCGGTGGCGTGCACCGTGTAGGTGAAGGTACCGGGCACGTTGGCGACCGCGTCGAGCTGGGCCGGACCCAGCGGGGTCGGGTACCGGATCGGTGCGGGCGTGGGCCAGGTGACCACCGGATCGGCCTGCTGGACGAACACCGACGTGCGGGTACTGGTGGCGTGGACGGTGCTGTCCCCGCTGTACAGCACGGAGACGAAGCCCGCCTCGTCCTGGGTCGCGTGCTGGTACGTGACGTGGCACGACCCGGATCCACTCACCAGCGGTACCCGCTCGCAGCCGGGAATGGCCTCGCCGAGCGGATCGTCCACGTCCGCGAAGCGTACCGAGCCGGTGGCGGAGGAGCCGTCGGGCCGGCTCACGGTCGCCGTGAACGTGGTGGGTTGGAACACCACCACCGGGCTGGGCGTGGTGGCCAGCGACAGGGCGGGGTCGAGCGCGCCGCCCGAGCAGTCGCGACCGAAGACGAGGTCGTGCTGGTAGGTCTGCGGCAGCGGGAAGGGGTTGCTCGCCGAGTCGGCGCCGGGAATGGGTACGCAGCCCGGGCGGCTGACCGCGATCTGGTAGTTGCCGGCCGAGGCGGACCACCCGAACCGCCCGTCCACCCCGGTGACGACGGGGTTGTTCGGCGTGTCCGGACCGAGCAGCGGCGAGCCCGGCGGTACCGGCTGCGGCAGGCCCAGCGCGGGTACCGCCATCAGCGTGACCACGGCTCCGGCCAGCGGCGCGGCGGTGCTGTCCTCCACCACGCCGGTGAGCGGATAGTACGGCGGCGCGGCGGCGGCCGGCGCGGGCAGCCCCGCGAGGATCGCGATCAGTCCGGCCAGTCCTGCCGTACCGCGGCGTAGCCAGCCACGCGAACGGGCAGCCTGTGCTGTGGCCACTCCGTCTCCTCCAAATCCGCCCCGTATCCCGGCCCCGCGCAGGCGTACGCAACGGCCGAAATGCTCAACGAACCACGGGCTACGCGGTTCCCGGGCGGGCTCTGTCGCGAGTGGACCTCGGGATGCGCAAGGCCGGTGGAACGGCATGGAACACCCGTACGTGGATGGCGTCTGCCGGAAGCTGAGGGGGAGTCGCATGAAAGCGCGATGGGCGTGCGTCGTGGTCGGTGTGCTGTTCTGCGCCCTGTCCGCCGTCGCCGCGCCGGCACAGGCCGCGACGACCGGCATCACCCTCAGCGTCACCGCCGGACCGCCGACGCAGGTGTTGACTGTCACCGGTGCCGGCTTCGCGGCGGCCGAGGCGGTGGATGTGTACCTCGGCACGACCGACCTCGCCCTGACCGTGGCGGGGGCGGACGGCACGCTGAACCTGCCGGGCTTCACCATCCCGCCGTCGACCCAGCCGGGCCAGGCGTGGGTGACCGCCGTCGGGCGGCGCAGCGGCGTGGCCGCGCAGGCACCGTTCCTGGTGCGTACCGACTGGCCGCAGCTCGGCTTCGGCCCGGCGCACAAGGGCACCAACCCGTACGAGAACACGCTCACGAATGCCACCGTCCCGGGGATCGGCAAGCGGTGGACGTCGCCGACCGGTGGCGGTGCCGACGGCGCGGTCGAGGCCGGCGGAGTGGTCTACGTGGGCGGTCCGGCGGGCAACCTGTACGCGCTGGACGCGACCAGCGGGGCGCGGCTGTGGAGCTTCCCGACCGGCGACTGGGTGGACGCGGCACCGGCGGTGGCCGGCGGAGTGGTCTATGTCGGATCCGGCGACGACAACGTGTACGCGCTGGACGCGGCGACCGGCGTCAAGCGGTGGAGCTTCACCACCGGCGATTCGGTGGAGACCGCGCCCACGGTGGTCAACGGCACCGTCTACATAGGATCGGACGACGGCAGCGTGTACGCGCTCGACGCGACGACCGGTGCGCGACGGTGGGCGTACGCCACCGGTGGGTTCGTGTCCACGGCGGTCGCGGTGGTCGACGGCACGGTGTACGCCACGTCCGTCAACTTCTCCGGGCAGGGCAGCCTCCTGACCGCGGTGGACGCGACCACCGGGGCGAAGCGCTGGTCCTTCCCCGTGGCCGCGATGACGTACTACGCGCCGGCCGTGGTCAACGGGCGGGTGTACGTGAACTCGGGGTCAGGTCTGTACGCGTTCAGCGCGGCCGGTGCCGGACAGCTGTGGAGCTTCCAGGGCCAGAGCTTCAACTCCTCGCCGGCGGTCGCCAACGGCGTCGTCTATGCCGGGTCGGTCGGCGGTGACGTGTACGCCTTCGACGCCGTCAGCGGCGCCCAGCTCTGGCACGTGTCGATCGCCCGGCCGAACCAGATGTACTCGCCCTCGGTGGTCAACGGCGTGGTCTACCTCGGCGGCCGGTTCACCCCCGTGTTCGCCCTCGACGCGGCCACCGGTACCACGCTGTGGAGCTACGACAACGGGTTCGGGTTCAACATGATGACGCTGGTCGCCAACGGCGTACTGATCACCGGCTCGTCCGACGGCAACATCTACGCGTTCGACCTGACCGGCGGTCTCAACGCGAACGCCACCCCCCGGGTGGACCCGAAGACCCTGCACCCCAACCTCGCGCTCAAGGCGCGCTGACCTGTGGAGGTACCGATGAACAACGAACAGCAGGCGACGACCCGGGTCCGGCGGCTGGTGCGGCGGTTGCTCGGCGCGGGTGCGCTGGTCACCACCGCGGTCTCGGTCGCGCTGGACACGAAACTCCCGCCGTACAAAGGTGATTGAGCCGCACCGCTGAATGTCGTGTATCCGCTGACCGGAACCCTGCGCGCCTCGTCATACTGGTCGTTGACGATGCTTTGGGGGAGGCCGGATTGCGGGTGCGACTTCTCGGCCCGGTCGATGTGGTGGTGGACGGCGTCGCGCGGCCCGTGGCAGGGCTGCGGCGCGCCGGCGTCCTGGCCGCGCTGGCCCTGCATCCGGGGCAGTTCCTCGGTCCCGACCGGCTCATCGACATGGTGTGGGGCGACACGGCACCGCAGGGCGCGCTCGCCACGCTGCGCAGCCACGTCTCGTACCTGCGCCGGCTGCTTGGCCAGCGCGCCGCGATCGCCTACCAGCCCGCCGGGTACCAGCTGGTGATCGGCGAGCAGGACACGGACGTCCTGGTCGCCGAGCACCTCATCCACCAGGCCACCACCGCCGCGGACCCGCAGCAGCGCGAGAGGCTGCTGCGGGACGCGGTCGCGCTGTGGCGCGGGCAGCCGCTGGCGGAGTTGGCCGGGCTGGCGTGGTTCAGCACCGCGGCACGGCGCCTGGACGACCTCCAGCGGCACGCCCGGGAACTGCTCATCGACGCCCAGCTGGCGCTCGGCGAGCACGCCCGGCTCATACCGGAGCTGGAGACGCTCAGCCGCGAGCACCCGCACCACGAGCCGACCCACCGGCAACTGATCCTCGCCCTGTACCGGGCCGGCCGGCAGGGCGAGGCGCTGAAGGCGTACCAGCGGCTGCGCCACGTCCTCGACGACGACCTGGGCATCAGCCCGAGCCGGGCGCTGCGCGAGCTGGAGACCGCCATCCTGCGCCAGGACCCGGCGCTCAACCTGCCCACGACCGCTGCGCCCGCGATCCCGGCGCAGGCGCGGCCCCGGTCCGCG
>DATEJJ010001165.1:0-3012 GCA_035278125.1 Rugosimonospora sp. | reverse complement strand
GGCCACCGGTGGCCGGGGCCGGCGGGCCGCGGCGGAGCGGCGCGGCACCAAGCGCACCGCCACCGCCACCACCCGTCGCGGCGCGGCCAAGAGCGGCAGCGGCGACATGCGGGCGTACCGCCGGATGCCGGACGACCTCGCCACCACGTACCAGCAGCTGAGCAGCATCACGGCGCTCGCCGCGCACTACGACGTACCCCGGCACACCGCGCAGGGCTGGATGAACCGGCTGCGCAAGCAGGGGCTCGTCGGCGATTAGCCGCTGCCACGTCCACTGTGGACAGAACCGAAGCTCTGACCACAGTGGACCTTGCATTTCGGCAGAGCCGGACGTGGATCATCCACCTGCGGCCAGCCGCGTGGTACCGCCGGTGTAACGCTCGGTCGCCCCGCTCGCGCGGTGCACCACCAGCAGCGGTGCCTGGGTCGAGATACCCATCGCGAGGCTCTCCCGCAGCGTCGGCAGCCGCGCGCTGACCTGGTCGCCCGGTTCCAGCGTGACGGTCACCGGCAGTTCGGCGTCGCGGACGAACAGTGCCTCCTCTCGGCGTACCAGCATGCCCTCGTCGGCGAGCGCGCGCAGGGCGTGGCGGACGGTCTGCGGGGAGAGGCCGTACTCGCGTGCCAGTTCGGCCTCGCCCGGGATCCGCACCCCCGGCGTGAGGGTGCCCGCGAGGATGCGCTCGCGCAGCAGCGAGGCGAAGTGACGGGAGACGGTGTGCCCAGAGTTTGGATTCATCACCGTATCAGTCTAGACGTACGTATCTATTCTGTGGCCACCCCACCGGCGAGCAATCCGGCTTCGCGTTCGGGATCCAGGCCCACCTCGAACGGGAGCGCCCGCCCGGCCCGCGGCGGCACCGTACCCACCCGCTCCAGCCAGTGCCAGGTGTCGGTGACCGTCTCCGCCACCGGCCGGCAGGACAGCCCAGCGGCGTGCGCACGGCTGGTGTCCAGCTCCACCAGCCACCGGTACTCGTGGCCGGGCGGGATCCAGATCGGCAGGTGGTTCCAGGGCTCCACGCCGGCCGCGAGGATCGGCTCCGGGGGCGTCCAGCACAGCTCGGCGGGCGCGCCGGTGGCCGCCACGCAGGCGTCCAGCACCTCACCCATGGTGGCGTGCCCGGAGCGGCTGACCACGTTGAACGCGCCGCCGGTACCGTTCTGGCCACAGTCGAGCAGCCACGCCGCGAGGTCACGCGCGTCGATGTACTGCACCGCCAGGTCGGCCGGTCCCGGGGCGAGCACCCGGCCGCCGCGCTCGATCCGGCGCAGCCACCAGGGCAGCCGGCCCACGTCCTCGCCCGGCCCGAGGATCAGCCCGGCGCGGGCGAGCAGCGACCGGTCGCCGAAGACCTCGCGGACCGCCAGCTCCGCGCCCGCCTTGGACTCCGCGTACCCGGTCTGTCCCGCGTCCGCCACGGCGTCGACCACCGGTGCGTCCTCGGTGGCGCCGCTCGGGCCGGGGTGCACGTACACCGAGGCGCTGGACACGTACCCGTAGTGCCCGACCGTACCGGCCAGCGCGCGGGCCGCCGCCAGTACCGCGCGCGGCTCGCCGGCCCAGGTGTCCACCGCCAGATCCCAGGCGCCGCCGGAGAGCGCGGCCAGCCCGCCGGGCTCGGTACGGTCGCCGGACAACCACGAGACGCCGTCCGGTACCGCGCCGCTGCGCCCCCGGTTGAACACCGTCACCGCCCAGCCGCGCCCGACCGCCTCCGCGACCACCGCGCCACCGACGAACCCCGTCCCGCCCAGTACCAGAAGACGCATGCTCACCACTGTGCCGGTTGCCGCCGCGCCACGCGTGCCCGGTCTGCCGACGGCGACTTCGCCCGCGGCGAAAGGCACCATCCGAACGGGGCGCGCGGAAACAGCCGAACGGTCAACCGCTTCAAGCGCTTCGGCCGGGCCGCGCCGCCAGGGGTATCAACGGGAACGTGATGGAACTCCTCAGTTCGAGGGCCACACCCCGTGGCACCTGAACCGGACAGGTCACGCGGACGTGTCGCGTTTCGAGCATTCCGTGACGAGCGCGCTACAGCCGTGGTTATCGTGCCAGGGGTCCACCGGGGTGCGGGCTCTCCCAGCAACTAGGCCATATCGGGGGCAGGGGGGTGTGATGCCCAACTTCGCACAGGTCGGTACCAAGGGGTTGGTCCGCCGCCGCCTGCTCGACGAGCTGGCGGCGCTGCGCGGCGGCCCGCTGGCCATCGTGGTGGCTCCGGCCGGTTTCGGCAAGACCACGCTGCTGTCGCATTACGCGCACGCCTTCGACGGTGTGGTGTGTTGGCTGTCCGCCACGCCGGCCGACGCGGACCCGGCGGCGTTCGCGGCGCGCGTGTGCGACGCGACCGGCTGGCCGGGCGCCGGCGCCGACCTGGAGAGCCTGTTCGCCCGCGGCGACGGCCGCGAGGTGCTGCTGGTGGTCGACGACGCGCACTACCTCGAGGGTTCGGAGACCGAGGCGGCGCTCGGCCGGCTGCTGCTCGGCGCGCCGCCGCACCTGCACACCGCGTGGGGTTCGCGCCGGCTGCCCGGGTTCAACCTGTCCCGGCACGAACTGTCCGGGCTCGTCGTCATCGACGCGGACCGGCTGCGCTTCCGCAGCTGGGAGGCTGAGGAGCTGCTGCGCGACGTGTACCGCGAGCCGCTGCCACCGGCCGAGGTCGCGGCGCTGGCCCGGCGGCTGGGCGGCTGGGTGGCCGGGCTGCACATGTTCCACCTGTCCACCCGGGGGCGGACGCTGCCGCAGCGGCGCGCCGCGGTGGCCGCCATGGACGGGCGGGCCGCGCTGTCCCGGGCGTACCTGGCCCGTACCGTGCTCGCCGAGCTGCCCGCGGCGCTGCGCGACTTCCTCGTGCGTACCACGGTGTTCGACGTGGTCACCGCGCGCCGCTGCAACCAGCTGCTGGGTACCCGCGACAGCCAGCAGCAGCTGGAGCGGCTGGAACAGTTACAGGCGTTCACGACCAGCCACGACGGCGGGCGCACCTACCGGTACCACGAGGT
>DATEJJ010001164.1:0-6284 GCA_035278125.1 Rugosimonospora sp. | reverse complement strand
GGGCAGCCCGTGCCGCCGCGCCAGCTCCCGCCAGCCGCGCCGCCGCTCGGTGTCCAGCCCCAGCGTGTCGATCACCGTGGTCAGCCGCCGGGCCAGCCGCAGCGCCACGATCTGGTCGAGCAGCGCGAACGCGTCGGCGCTCGCGGTGATGTCGTCCTCGCCGGCGCCCACCACGGCGCGCAGCCGGTCGCTGGCGACCACGGCGTCGGGCGGGAAGTTCGCCGCGGCCCAGCTGGACTTCCCGGCGGCGCCCGGCCCGACCAGAACCACCAGGCACGGCGACGGGAGATTCAACGGCACAGCGCCCATTATGGACGGATGATGTGTGGCGCCTGGCCGCGGTCGCGGCCAGGCGCCACTACTTCCGGTGAGGCTAGTGCCCCGGGTGGCCGGGCCCCGGGGCAGGTCCGGGGCCGTGGCCGTGGCCCGGGGGCGGCGGAGGCTTGAGGACCTGGATCCCCGCCACCTTGGTGTCCGCGCCGATGGTCACCTTGATGCTGTACGTCCCGGCCGCGGTTGCCGCCGGAACCGTCACGCCGCCGCACAGGTGGCCGGAGGCGCTGGACCTGACGGTGCCGATGGCGGCGCAGTTCGCCGTACCGGCCGCGTCGGTGCAGAGCGAGACGGTACCGGCGGTGGACGCCGCCCAATTGGCTCCGGACAGGTCAACCCGGCGCCCCGCCTCGACCCGGTCCGGACGCACCGCCAGCGTGGGCGAAGCCGTCACGGTCCGGGTGATGGACGGTGCGGTCGAGCTGAACGAACACGTCACCGGAATCGTCAGTCCGAACGCGACAGTGTTGAACGTCCAGCCCGACGCCGCGATGGTCTGCGTACCGGTGGCCGCCGGCGACCAGGTGCCGCTGAGGGTCACGGTCACCGAGCTGCCGTTGGCCACGGCACCCTGCGATCCCGCGGTCAGGGCCACCGGGGTCGCCCCGGCCATCGAGAACGTGTTGAGGTCGGTGATGGGGAACCCGGAACTGTTGGCGACGGTGAAGGACAGTTGAACCGCCACACTGTCGCCAGGGTGGATCGTCGTCGGCACCGTGAAGGTGAACGACGACGGGCCGGCCTGCGCACCGGTGAAGGGGTTCGCGCAGGTGGTGGCCGAGGTGATGGTTTCCGCGTACGCCGCGGGTGCGGTCAGTGCGACGCTGGCCAGGCCGGCGACGATACCGGCCGCCGCGAATAGCGCCTTGTTCATGAAGCGCTGACGACGCTGCTGACAGCCGCGGGCGTGGCGTCGAAGGTGCAGCTGACCGGGATGGTGATACCGAAGACCACCGTGTTGAACGAGAAGCTCCCCAGCGTGAACGTGGCGGTACCGGCCTGGTCAGGGGTCCAGGTGCCGGACTCGGTCACGGTGATGCTGGAGCCGTTCGCCACGGCGCCCTGCGAGCCGGTCGTCACGGTGACCGGGTTCGTCGCGGTACCCGTGGTGGCGATCGCCTGGGTGAAGCTGTTCAGGTCGGAGATCGCGTACCCGGAGCTGTTGGTGAACGCGAAGGAGACCGTCACCTGCACTGCGGTGCCGACGACGGCGGTCGAGGGAATGCCGACGTCGAACGAGGAGGGTCCGGCCTGCGCGCTGGTGTAGGGGTTGGTGCATGTCGTGGTCGAGGTGACGGTGGCGGCCTGCGCCGGCGCCGCGACCATCAGACCAACCGCGGTGACCGCGACGGCTGCCAGCAGA
Organism: Rugosimonospora sp.; assembly: GCA_035278125.1. Classification (GTDB taxonomy): domain Bacteria; phylum Actinomycetota; class Actinomycetes; order Mycobacteriales; family Micromonosporaceae; genus DATEJJ01. The sequence continues at coordinate 4,588 of DATEJJ010001164.1, read as the reverse complement.
TACCTCGCGCTGCTTCTGATCATTTCTACCGCGCTCCTTTCTGAAGCTGCCTACCCGCCCCACGGCAGGGACGGGTATCCCCAGCGGCCTTGCTGTCGGGGTGTGTTTTGGCCGGGCGTGCGGCGCCGGCCGGACGGAGTCACTGCGGTCCCGGGCATTGATCGGGGACGGGCCGCGTGACTGAAAAGAAATAGAACACGTTCTAAATGAAGTGTCAAGACCCAAATCCATCGGATACATCACGGGTCTTCGATTCCCAGCCAACTCTGAGGCACGCAACTATTTCGCGTGTGGACTTGTGGTGCTAGTTACGAGACATCCACGCGCCACTATCACGCTTGTGACAATAGAACGCGTTCCTAGCCGACGACCTGCGGCTCTTCCGGTTGCGGAGTGCGGCTTGGCTCCACGGTGAAGTAGAAGGTGGCGCCGCGGCCCGTCGCACCCTCCGCCCAGATCCGGCCGGTGTGCCGGTCCACGATGCGGTACACGGTGGCGAGGCCGATGCCGGTACCGGGGAACACCGGGTCGTTGTGGAGCCGGCTGAACGGGCGGAACAGCAGCGCGGCGCTGCCGGCTTCAAATCCGGCGCCGTTGTCCTGTACGAAGTAGACGGTGTCGTCGTTCTCCCGTCGGGAACCCACCACAATGGTGGGTGAGTCGGCGCGGCGGGTGAACTTCACCGCGTTGGCGAGCAGATTCACCATCAGCACCCGGATCAGCCCCGGATCCACCTCGGCGACCATGCCGTCCTGGACCACGAGTGTGATGGCGCGGTCCGGCTCCGCCTGGCTCAGCTCCTCGACCACCTCGCGTACCAGCGCGGACAGGTCGACACGGTGGCGGGTCACGCCCGCGCGGGTCGCCTGCGACAGCTGGAGCAGCGCGTTCACCAGGTCGATCATCCGGGTGGCCGCGCTGTGTACCAGCTGGAGCTGGTGGCGGGCCGTGTCGTCGAGCCGGTCGGCGTAGTCCTCCATCAGCGTGGTACTGAGCACCTCCACCACGTTCAGCGGGCTGCGCAGGTCGTGCGAGACGGAGTAGCTGAAGGCTTCTAGCTCGTTGTTCTTCTGCTGCAACTCGTCCACCAGCGCGGCCCGGGTCTCGGCCAGCTGGCGGGCGGCGCGTGCCTCGGCTGCCTCCAGGTCCCGGCGCAGCAACTCCTCGCGGATCCGGCGGTTCTCGTCCTGGAACTGCTTGCGCCGGATCTGCGCGCGTACCCGGGCGCGCAGCACCTCCATCTCGTCGGACTTGCGGATGTAGTCGTCCGCGCCGACGCTGAGCCCGTCCAGCATGGCCTCGGCGTCGTCCACCGCGGTCATCATGATGAGCGGGATGTCGCGTACCGCCGGGACCGCCTTGATGCGCTGGCAGGTCTCCCGGCCGTCCAGGCCCGGCATGAGCAGGTCCAGCAGGATGCAGTCGACGGTCTGTGCGGCCAGCAGGTCCAGCGCCTCCTGCCCGGACTGGGCGAGCACCACCTCGTACCCCTCGTCCCGCAGGGAGCTGCCGATCGCCTGGAGGAAGGTGGTGCTGTCGTCCACGGCCAGGATCTTCTTGGGTCCGTGCAGGCTGACCGTACCCGCGGCGGGCGCGTCGGTGTCCGCCTGGCGCAGCACCGCGGCGAGCCGGGCCAGGACGACGGTCATGTCGTCCTCCTTGCGGACGAACGCATCCGCCCCCGCGTCCAGTACCCGCAGCTCGGCGTCGCGGTCGGTGGAGGCGGTCAGCAGCAGGCACGGTACCCCGCGCAGCGCGGTGTCCAGCCGCACCCGGCGGATGACGGTCGCGCCGTCGATGCCGGGCAGCACACCGTCCACGATGATGGCGGCGGGCCGGCGGTCGGCCGCGATGCGCAGACCCTCCTCCCCGTCGGCGGCGGTCAGGATGGTGTATCCGGCCGCCTGCAGGGTGTGCTGCAGCTCGGAACGGAAGGTGAGACTGTCGTCGATGAGCAGTACCGTCGTCGACACGCTCGCGGGCAGCCGGGAACGCCGCAGCTGCCGCGCCTTGGCCACCACGTACCCCGCGTCGTACGGTTTGCCCACGTACTCGTCGGCGCCCGTCCGCAGCCCGCGTACCCGGTCCTTCACGTCGGCCTCGGTGGACAGCATCAGGATCGCCTTGGCGTCGTGCTCGGGGCAGGCGCGCAGCTCCTGGAGGAACTCGATGCCGTCGGCGTCGGGCAGCATCACGTCGAGCACCACCACGTCCACCCGGTCGTTCGCGAGCACCCGCCGCGCCTCGGCCGCGGTCGCGCACGGTACGGGCTCGAACCCGCCGGCCTCGAACGCGCTCGCCAGATCCATGCGTACGGTCAGGCTGTCGTCCACGATCAGCACCCGATCGGTCACGGCTCCCCCCGTAGGGAGACGCTGGCGCTGAGATGGGCCAACCGGCGACCGATCTGGACAGGGGCGAGGATTTCGTGGGCGGCACCCAGCTGCGCCGCTTCGCGCGGCATGCCGTACACAATGGACGTCGCTTCGTCCTGGGCGAGTGTGTGGCAGCCGGCGCGGCGCATGGCCAGCAGCCCGGCGGCGCCGTCGCGGCCCATCCCGGTGAGCAGGCAGCCGACCGCGCCGGGGCCGCACTCGCGGGCCACGGACTCGAAGAGCACGTCGATGGAGGGCCGGCAGGAGTGGCGCTCCGGGTCCGCGGTCAGGTGCAGCCGGTCGGCGCGTACCACCAGGTGGCGGTCGGGTGGGGCCACCAGGACGCGGCCGGTCGCGGCGGCGAGCGGCTGGCCGTGGTGGGCGTACCCGGCCGGGCGCCCGACCTGCTCGCCCAGCCAGGCGGCGAACGCGGCGGCGAACGGCGCGCTGATGTGCTGCACCAGCAGGATCGTGGCGGCGAAGTCGGCGGGCAGCTGCCGGAGCAGGTCGACCACGGCACCCGGGCCGCCGGTGGAGGCACCGATCGCGACGAGCCGGCACGGGCGCCGCGGTACCGGCTCGGGCGGCGTGTCCACATGCGACACCCGGGCGGAGGCTCCGAGGCGGCCGCGGGGATGGGTGATGACGGGTATCCGGGACACCAGCTTGACCGTGGCGCGCAGGGTCGGCGCCCAGCTGGTGTCGGACGCGCCGCCGTTCGGCTTCTCCAGCACGTCCACCGCGCCGGCGGCCAGGGCCTGGCAGGTGCTGAGCAGTTCGGCGCGGTTGGTGGAGGAGGACACCACCAGGATCGGGGTGGGGAAATGCGCCATGATGTATTCGGTGGCGGCCAGACCGTTCACGCCGGGCAGCATCATGTCCATGGTGATGACGTCGGGCCGGGTACGCTGGCACAGCTCGATCGCGCGGGCACCGTCCTCGGCCATGCCCGCGATGTCGATGTCCGGGTCGCTGGCGAGCACGTCCCTGATGTGGTGCCGGACCGTGGCCGAGTCCTCGACCACGAGCACCCGGATCCTCCGCCCGTTGGCACTCATCGCACCAGCTCCGCGATGCGTTCCAGCAGTTCTTTCTGGTTGAACTCGGACTTCGCGACGTGCAGGCAGGCGCCCGCGGCGATGCCGCGCTGCCGGTCCTCGGCCGAGGCGCGCGAGCTGACCAGGATCGCGGGTATCTCCCGCAGTACCGGGTCGGCACGGGTCCGCGCGACAAAGGTGAACCCGTCCATGCCCGGCATCTCGATGTCCACAAGGAACAGTCCGTACTCGCCGGCGTGGGCCTTATCCATGCCCTCCTCGGCGGAGGCGGCCACCTCGACCCGGTAGCCGGCGGACTCCAGGATGCTGCGCTCCAGCATCCGCGTCGTCAGCGAGTCGTCGATCACCAGGATCGGCCGGCGCTGGGCGGGGGTGGCGGGTCCACTGTGGATCGGTGGGGCCAGCCGCGCCTCGGCGACGAGCCCCTCCGGATCCAGCACGGCGCGGGGTACGCCCTCGCCGTCGAGGAACAGGCCACCCACCGCCGGGTTCGCGGGTGCGAGGTCGGGAATCGGCCGGACCACCACCTCGGCGGTACCGAGCAGCCGGTCCACGCCCACGGCGACGGTACCGCCAGCGGTCTCGACCACGACCGCGAGCAGGAAGCCGGTACGCGGGGCCACCGGCCGCGGCGGGGCGATCAACGGCGCCAGCGGCAGGTACGGCACGGCCCGCCCGTCGTACGGCACGCTCGCGCCCGAACTGGTGTACGCGACCTCGTCGGAGCGGCGGCGCAGGCTGTGCCGCACGCAGTCCAGCGGTACCCCGGCGGTGACCCCGGCCGCCTGCACGAGCAGGCACTCGACCGCCATCAGCGACAGCGGCACCACCACCTCGACCACGGCACCGCGCCCCGGGTCGGTACCGACGGAGAGCGCGCCGCCCAGCCGCGCCGCCGCCTCCCGCGCGGCGTCCAGCCCGACGCCCCGGCCGGACACCTCGGACAGCGTCTCGGCGGTGCTGATCCCACCGCGGGACACCAGCTCCAGCAGCGCCCCGGGCTCCAGACTCGCGGTATCCGCCCGGCCCCGCGCGCGTACCGCCCGGCGCAGCGCCTCGATGTCGAAGCCGCGCCCGTCGTCCCGGCAGGTGAACGCGATGCGCCGACCGCGCCGGGTCACGTCCAGCTCGACCCGGCCCTCGTCCGGCTTGCCC
>DATEJJ010001163.1:0-10654 GCA_035278125.1 Rugosimonospora sp. | reverse complement strand
TGCTGACCGTGGCCGGCATCGTCGCCCTGGCCGGCGGGCCGCTGGTCGCGCTCGGCGAGGCCGCCGCCGCCCGGTGGGCCGCGCCGCCCAACTACAACTACACGCCCACCATCGCCGAGTGGCAGGTGGCGCTGGTGCTCGCGCTGCTCGGCCTGGCCCTGCTGGCGGTACGCGAGATCCTCGGCCGGGCCGGTGAACTGCACGCCGAACTGGAGACGGTGATCTGATGCCACGCACCGACACTTCCCCGGCCGACGAGCACCGGGTCCAGGTACACATCGACGACCTGCTCGTGCAGCGCGGCCTGACCCTCACCGAACTGGCCGACCGGGTCGGCATCACCCTGGCCAACCTGTCCGTGCTCAAGAACGGCCGGGCCCGGGCCATCCGGTTCACCACCCTGACCGCCCTGTGCGAGGTGCTCGAATGCCAGCCCGGCGACCTGCTGTCCGTCGCCGCCGCTCCCGCCCCCGACGCCGCTCAGCGCAAGGCTCTGATCAGCAGGTAGACGCCGACCACGAACCCGAACGTGACAATGATCGCGCGTAGCACCGGTGACGGCAGCCGGCGCGCCAGCCGGGCACCCACGTACCCGCCCAGCAGCGTCGCCGGCGCCAGCACCCCCACCGCCGCCCAGTCGATCTGCCCGAACAGCACGAACGCCACCACCGTGACCAGTCCGACCACCGCCGAGACCGCGTTCTTGAGCGCGTTGACCCGGGCCATGCTCTCGTCCAGCACCAACCCCAACCCCGCCACCAGCATCACGCCCAGCGCCGCGCCGAAGTACCCGCCGTACGCCGAACCGACCCCCACCAGGCAGTGCAGCACCACGGCCCGGCGGGTACGCGACATCGTCGACGGGTGCCCCACCAGCGCGCGCAGCCGCACCTGGAACGCGAGTACCCCCGCCGCCCCGATCACCAGGAACGGCACGATCACCTCGAACGCACCCGCCGGCGTGAGCCGCAGCAGGATCGCGCCGAGCAGCGTACCGGCCACCGTGGTCGGGAACAGCGCGAGCAGCGGCCGCCGCCCCCCGCGACCGGCCAGGTCCCGCAGGTCGGTACGGCTCCCGTACACGCTCGCCAGGTACCCGGGGCACACCGCCACCGAGTTGGTGAAGTTGGCCGGCTTCGGTGGCAGGCCCACCGCCAGCAGGGCCGGGAAGGTAATGAGCGAGCCGCCGCCGGCGACAGCGTTCACGGTACCCGCGCCGAGCCCGGCGACCAGCAGCAGCACAATGTGGGAGAGGGTCATCACCGTTGAGGCTAGTGCCTCGCCCGATCTCCCCGCCGGGTACCATGGTCCGGCGACGGACGAGTCGACCGGGCGGTCGCGTCGGCGCCTTCCCGGTGCCGCCGAGGAACGTCCGGGCTCCACAGGGCAGGGTGGTTGCTAACGGCAACCCGGGGTGACCCGCGGGACAGTGCCACAGAAAACAGACCGCCGCGCCACGGCGCGGTAAGGGTGAAACGGTGGGGTAAGAGCCCACCAGCGCCCCGGGTGACCGGGGCGGCTCGGTAAACCCCACCCGGAGCAAGGCCAAGAGGACGGCCGCCGCAAGGCGGCGGTCTGCGCAGGCGGTTGAGGGCGGCCCGCCCGATGCCTGCGGGTAGGCCGCTGGAGCCTGCCGGCGACGGCAGGCCGAGATGGATGACCGCCGCCCGCGCGAGAGTGCGGGTACAGGACCCGGCGTACAGGTCGACTCGTCCGTCCCGACCGCCGTGGCCGGGGCGGTGGGAGGTCGGTGCTTGTCGCGGCCGGCTTCGCCGTGTTTTCCGTCGCGTTGCTCGCGAGCCATGGCACTGTTTGGCCAGCTCCGTTGAGTTCCGGTGCGGGCTCCGGACAGGCCCGCGATCGGGGTAAACCCCTAGTCGCAGTACCGGTCCATCAGGGACTTTCCGGGGGAACGCCCGATGGTCTGGCCGGCCCGATGCCCGGATGCTCAGCTCATGCGTTTTCGTCCACTTCCGTATGTGTTGCCCGTCGTCACGTTCGTCGGGCTGTGGTTGACGTCGGGATGTTCGTCGGCCGTGACCAAGCCGACGACCACAACGGCCGCTGGGAGCACAGCCTTGACTTCCGAGGGTGCGGTCCATCTCACCGACTACACCGACAACGACGGCCCCACGACCACGGTGATCCTCAGTGGTGCCGTCGGTGACTACGGCAAGGGGCAGAGCGTGAACCCCGACGGTTCGGTCAACACCGAACACAGCGGTCAGCTCAACCTGGTCCTTACTCACGGCTCGTTCCGGCTGGACATCGCCGAACTGGACAAGAAGTTCGTCGCCGTGCTGGCTCACCTCGTCGCCAACACCAGGACCTGCTCGGGTGAGGCGAGCGTGAGTGGCCCGGTACCGGTCGTGGCGGGCTCGGGAACCGGCTCGTACAAAGGGATCCGTGGCACCTTCAACCTGACGATCACCCTGGACGAGGTCTACCGGCGGAGCGCCTGCAGCGAGTCCGGCGACTACCTCGCGCAAGCCATCGTCACCACCGGCTCGGGAACCGTCGCCTTCGGCTGAATGACCGTCCACAGGGGACAATTGAGGTAGCAGGTGTGTGCTTCTGTACCCCTCGGAGGGGGTGTGGAAGCACACGGAGGCCGGGCGGTTCCGGCGTTGCGGCCGGTGGTGGCGAGTGCATCATACAACCTAGTGGTTGTGCAAATTAGGGGTTGTATGTAGAGTCCAGGGTGTGGAGGACGAGCTGAGTCTGGTGTTTTCGGCGCTGGCCGACCCGACGCGGCGCGCGATCCTGGCGCGCCTGGCGCGCGGCGACGCGACCGTTAACGAACTCGCCGAGCCGTTCGCGATGACACAGCAGGCGGTGTCCAAGCACCTGAAGGTGCTGGAGCGGGCGCGGCTCATCTCGCGTACCCGCACGGCGCAGTCGCGGCCGTGCGCGCTGGACGCGGTGCGGCTCGACGATGCCGTGGCGTGGATCGCGCGCCACCGGAAGGTCTGGGCGGACCGGCACGACCGCCTGGAACAGCACCTGGCCGCGCTGCGCGAGCAGAAGCCCCGGAGAGACTGAGAGAGAGTGGCGACGGTGATGGATACCGGTGAGCTGACCTTCCGGCGGATACACGACGCGCCGCCCGAGTTGCTGTTCGACTGCATGACCAGGCCGGAGCACCTGACCCACTTCTGGGGGCCGGCGGGTACGACGACGCCGGTGGAGAGCATCGTGGTGGACCTGCGGCCGGGTGGCGCGTTCGAGACGACGATGGTGAATGTCGCGGACGGCAGCACGTACACGATGCGGGCGGTGTACGCGGAGATCCGGCGGCCCGAGCTGCTGGAGTGGATCGAGCCGGGGGTCGAGGGCGGGATGCGTACCACTGTCACGTTCATCGATCTGAGGGACGGACGTACCGAGGTGGTCACGCACCAGACGAACGTGCCGGCGGCGTACCTGAGCGCGCAGGCGCGGGCCGGGTTCAACACGAGCCTGGACCGCTTCGACGCGTACCTGGCCCGGCTCAACGAGGTCACCTCGGCGGACGGGACGGTGATCGGGTACGAGCGTACAGGCAGCGGGCCGGCGCTGGTACTGGTGGACGGCGCGATGTGCTACCGGGGCGCGGGGCCGTTGGGGGCGCTCGCGGCGGTGCTGCGGGACGGGTTCACGGTGTACACGTACGACCGGCGCGGGCGCGGCGCGAGCGGGGACACGCTCCCGTACGCGGTCGCGCGGGAGGTGGAGGATCTGCGGGCGGTGATCGCGCGGGCGGGCGGTACGGCGTACGTCTACGGGATCTCGTCGGGTGCGGCGCTGGCGTTGCTGGCGGCGGCGACCGGGCCGGGCATCGCGAGGCTGGCGCTGTACGAGCCGCCGTACCGGTCCGATGTGGACGATGGCGGCCGGGGTAAGGAGTACACGCAGCGGCTGCGCGAGTTGCTGGACGCGGGGCGCCGGGGTGACGCGGTGGCGCTGTTCATGGCGCACGTGGGCATGCCGGAGCAGGCGATCGCGGGGATGCGGGCGCAGCCGGGCTGGCCGGCGTTCGAGGCGATCGCGCCCACGCTGGCGTACGACGATGAGATTCTGGGCGAGGGCACGGTACCGCGTGATGCCGCCGCACGGGTGAGCGCGCCGGCGCTCGTGCTGGCCGGTGGCGCCAGCCCGGCGTTCCTGCGCGACGCGGCGCGCGCGACCGCGGCGGCGCTTTGCGGGGGAGCACAGCCGGAGCCGGGTCTTGGCGGAGACGGGCGCCCCCAGCGGCGGCCGGCGGCGGGGTTCCGGGAGTTGGACGGACAGACGCACGATGTGGCGCTGGATGCGCTCGCGCCGGTGCTGCGGGAGTTCTTCGCCGGCTGACAAAGGCTGGCTGGTAGCCGCTCCGACAAGCTACGCGGCTGGCAAACGCTGGCTGGTAGCCGCTCCGACAAGCTGCGCGGCTAGCGGGGCACGCCGCGGGCGACGGTCTGCAGCGCGGCGCGGACTGCGGCGAGGATGCCCTCTTCGTCCACTTCGGACGGTGTATCCGGGTCGGTGCGCCAGGCGTACTGTTCGACGGCCGCGCGCAGCGCCGCGTTGATCATCGCGGCCTGTACCCGCACCTCCAGGTCGTCGCCGGGCCGCCCGGCGCGCTCGGCCAGGGCGGCGGCGAACAGCGGCTCGGCGTCGTCGTGGGCCTGCAGCCACACCGCCCGCAGGCCGGGCTCGGTGCGGGTCAGGCGGACCAGACCGAGCAGGATGGGTACGTCGGGCAGCATGTCCTCGCCGCTGCGCTCCATGGCATTGCTGAGTTCGGCCATCCCCTTGCCGGGCGGCCAGTCGCGCAGCCCCTGCACGGCCTGGTCGATGCCGGTGCTGAGGACCGGCCGGACGCAGGCTTCCTTGGTGGGGAAGTACCGCCACAGGGTGCGCACGGAGATGCCGGCGGCCGCGGCGATCTCGTCGGCGGAGGTGGCCGCGACGCCCTTCTCGCCGAACAGCCGGACCGCCTCGCGCGCGATCTCGACGCGGGTCGCGGCCTTGCGCCGCTCGGTGAGCGGCGGGCGGCCGGTGCGCGCGGGGGAGGAGGGCACGGTCTGCCTGTTGCCGGACACGCCCCCATGGTAAGGAATCACACGCTCTGGCGCACTGCGCCTTGTTGGCGCAACGTGCCAATAAGTCGTACGATCGGTCCGGGGTCGCCACCGGTCAACGGAGCAGAAACGAGCAACGGAGCAGCAGCATGAGTGGTACCGGGCTGGAGCACAGCAGCGTCGTCGTCACCGGGGCGGGGTCGGGTATCGGGCGGGCCGCCGCGCTGCGGTTCGCCGGTGAGGGCGCGCGGGTGGTGGTGGCCGACATCAACGCCGAGGGCGCGAAGGCGGTGGTTGCCGAGATCCAGGCGATCGGGGGTACGGCGGTCCCGGCCACCGGCGATCTGAGCGATCAGTCGGTCGTGGACCAGGTGGTGGCCACCGCGGTGGACGCGTTCGGGCGGCTCGACGTGCTGGTGAACAACGCGGGCATCATGGACCGGATGTCGGCGGCGGCGGAGGTCACCGACGCGGAGTGGGAGCGCGTGCTGCGGGTCAACCTGACGGCACCGTTCCTGCTGACCCGCGCGGCGTTGCCGCACATGCTGGCCCAGGGCAAGGGCGCGATCGTGAACACCGCCTCCGAGGCGGGGCTGCGCGGCAGCGCGGCGGGTACCGCGTACACGGTGTCCAAGCACGGCATCGTCGGGCTGACCCGGTCGGTGGCCATCATGTACCGCGAGGCGGGCATCCGCGCGAACGCGATCGCGCCGGGCGCTACCGCTACTCCCCTCGCGGCGGACATCGAGCCCACCGAGTACGGTGCGGCGACGGTGGCGACGTACATGCTGAACATGGGCCGGGTGGCGGGCGCGGAGGAGCAGGCGGCGGCGATCGTGTTCCTGGCCTCGGACGCGGCCAGCAACATCAGCGGGGTGGTGCTGCCGGTCGACAACGGTTGGTCCGCCGTGTGAGGCTGGGCGGTATGACGAACCTGCCAGTGCCCAGCAGTTCGTTGCTGGAACGGCTGGCGACTACCGCGTAGTCGACGACGATGACGACGATCCGGTACTGCTCACCCAGGACGGGCAGCCGGTGGACACCTGGCGCGACGGGTACCCGTACGGCACCATCAAGCGCTTCATGGAGCACCTCAACCCGCGCGGCGCCCAGGTGGTGGCGCTGGAGAAGCCGTCGGAGCGGGAGTCAACGCACTGGTACTTCCAGCGGTACGTGGCGCACCTGCCGTCGGCCGGGGAGATCGTCCTGTTCGACCGGTCCTGGTACAACCGGGCCGGGGTGGAGCGGGTGATGGGGTACTGCACCCGGGCGGAGTACCTGGAGTTCATGCGGCAGGCGCCGGAGTTGGAGCGGATGCTGGTACGCACCGACATCCACCTGGTGAAGTTCTGGTTCTCGGTGTCCCGGCGGGAGCAGCAGACCCGGTTCGTGATCCGGCAGGTGGACCCGGTACGCCAGTGGAAGCTGTCCCCGACCGACCTGGCCTCGCCGGACCGCTGGGAGGACTACACGGACGCGAAGGAGGCGATGTTCTTCTACACGGACACCGCCGACGCGCCGTGGACGGTCATCAAGAGCAACGACAAGAAGCGGGCCCGGATCCAGGCGATGCGGTACGTGCTGACCCAGTTCGAGTACGAGAACAAGGACGCGGAGGTGGTCGGCGTACCGGATCCGTTGCTGGTGGGCAGGGCGTCGCGCCTGTTCGAGGACGACGAGCGCCCCACCCGCCAGTTTCCGCAGCTGTGAGGGTCAGCCGGCCGGCTTGGTGAGCAGGCAGCCGGCGATCGTCAGGTCGATGGTCCGGGTGGAGTCGAGGCACGTGGTGAACCAGTACGTCTCCTCGCCGTAACTCTGTCCTTGGTGGACGGTCACGTTACCGTTCTGGTCGACCTCGCACGGGTTGTCCAGGGTGCAGGTCTGCCCGTCGTCGTTGCCCGTGTTGTTGATGCCTACGATCGCGCCGCTGGCCACGTCCAGGATCGGCGAACCGGACGTGCCGTGGATGGTGTGGCAGTTGGGGTCGTACCGCACCGAATCGTGCCAGGTCCACTGGTCCTCGCGCAGGGTCGTGACGAAGCCGTTGACCTGGCAGTGCCACACCTGCTTCCAGAACCCGGACGGGATGGAGATCGAGGCGCCGTCCGCCGGGTGCGCGGCGGAGATGGTCAGCGCGGTGGCACCGAACCTGGACTGGATCGACGCGTACGTGTCGGTCAGCCGGTACAGGGAGACGTCGGTACCGGTCATCGTCGCGTACAGCAGCCGGTCCGCGCGTACCGTGCCGAGCCGGGTACCGGCGGCGTTGAGCAGGGTGCCGGACCGGGTACTCGACCGGTTCTGCAGCACCTGCCCCGCGCTCAGGAACCCGCCCTCGTAGCAGTGGCCGTTGGTGAGCATGAGCGCCCGGTCGGTGCCCGCCGAGGACGGGTACCGGACCAGCGCGGCCGAGCAGTTGTTCAGTGCGATGGTCGCGGCGAGACCGGTGTCGGTGGCCGCGTGCGCGGGCGCGGCGGCGACGAAGCCCGCGGCGGCGGCGACGGTGATCCCGACGGCCACGAGCGCGGCGGCGCGGAGTTTGCGCATGGGCGATCCCTTCTGAGGATGCGACTGCCGGCGCCTGGAGCACCGGCGGGAACGGTGGATGCTGGCACCGTGACATCGACAGTTGTCGTCGTCAACCCGATCGGTACCCTCGCCGAGCCCCGCCCGTCGGGCCGGCGGTGCCCGAGGGCGTGGCCCGGGGTATCAAAAGAATCTTGATATGGCTCGGGAAGGTCTTCGTAACCCAAACGTTACATTGCGCCGTTGACCCGGGACGCATTCGGGATAGCCTGTGTGAACGTTAACAGGCCCATCGGGCCTGTTGGCCGCGAAGACTCCTCCGCCGACGAGATAGGCGAACGCCGCTATGAACATGCCGTGCCAGCAGGTGTGGTTTCTCACCGGCAGCCAGGGGCTGTACGGGCCGGAGACGCTGGAGCAGGTCGCTGACCAGTCGCGGACGATCGCCCGCGCGGTGGGCGACGGCGTCGGCGAGGGCCCCGAGGTGGTCTGGCGGCCCGTGCTCACCGACGCCGGTGCCATCCGCGACGTGATGCTGGAGGCGAACGCCACGCCCGGCTGTATCGGCGTGATCGCCTGGATGCACACGTTCTCCCCGGCCAAGATGTGGATCGCGGGGCTGGACGCGCTGCGCAAGCCGCTGCTGCACCTGCACACGCAGATCAACGCCGCGCTGCCCTGGCAGACCATCGACATGGACTTCATGAACCTGAACCAGGCGGCGCACGGCGACCGCGAGTTCGCGTTCATCCAGACCCGGCTCGGCGTGGCCCGCAAGACGGTGGCGGGGCACGTGTCCGACCCCGAGGTGCTGGCCCGCATCTCGCGCTGGGTCGACGCGGCCCGCGGGTACGCGCACCTGAAGTCGCTGCGGCTGGCCCGGTTCGGCGACAACATGCGCAACGTGGCGGTGACCGAAGGCGACAAGGTCGAGGCGGAGCTGCGCTTCGGCGTGTCGGTCAACACGTACGGCGTCAACGACCTCGTCGCCGTGGTCGACGCGGTCACGGATGCCGAGATCGACGGGCTGGTCGGCGAGTACGCCGAGGCGTACCGGCTGGTGCCGGAGCTGGCCAAGGGCGGGGACCGGCACGACTCGCTGCGGTACGCGGCGCGCATCGAGGCGGGGCTGCGCACCTTCCTCACCGGCGGCGGGTTCGGCGCGTTCACCACCAACTTCGAGGACCTGGGCGGGCTGCGCCAGTTGCCGGGCCTGGCGGTGCAGCGGCTGATGGCCGACGGGTACGGGTTCGGCGGCGAGGGCGACTGGAAGACCTCCACGATGGTGGCCGCGGTCAAGGCGATCGGGGCGCGTACGCCGGGCGGCACCTCGTTCATGGAGGACTACACGTACCACTTCGCGCCGGGCCAGCCGAAGATCCTGGGCGCGCACATGCTGGAGGTGTGCCCCAGCATCGCGGGCGAGCAGCCGTCCTGCGAGATCCACCCGCTCGGCATCGGCGCGCGGGAGGACCCGGTGCGGCTGGTGTTCACGGCCGCGACCGGGCCGGGCGTGGTGCTCGGCGTCGCGGACATGGGCGACCGGTTCCGGTTGGTACTCAACGAGATCGAGCTGGTACCGCCGGACGAGCCGCTGCTGCGCCTGCCGGTGGCGCGGGCGGTGTGGCAGCCGGCGCCGAGCCTGTCCACCTCGGCGGAGTGCTGGCTGACCGCGGGCGGGCCGCACCACACGGTGCTGACCCGCGCGGTACCGACGGAGACGCTGGTCGACTTCGCCACGATGCTGCACACGGAGCTGCTCATCATCGACGGGTCCACCACGCCGCGCTCGTTCGCCGACCACCTCCGCTGGAACCAGGCGTACTACCGCCTCGCTCAACCCCTGTCGTAGCCGTCCACAATGGACTGACTCAGCGGAAGCCGAAGCCGGGCGGGAGCGGTGCCAGCCGGAACAGCCGGGTCGGCACCGCTGCCGCCAGGGCGCCGTACCCGGTCGGGTTCATGTGCAGGTGGTCGCCGACGTCGTACGCGGGTAGCAGTTGCCGGGGGTTGGCCGGGTCGCGGGCCACCCGGTCGAAGTCGACTACGGCGTCGAACCGCCCGCTGGTACGGATCCACGCGTTGACGGTCTGCCGCGCCTGCTCGCGCAGCCCGCCCGGATCGTCGTACCCGTTGCCGCCGAACGGGGTGATGGTGGCGCCGTACACCCGGATGCCCTGGGTGTGGGCGCGCACGACAATCTGGTCGAACGCGGTAATGAGGTCCTGGGCCACCTGCGCCTGCGCCGCCGGCGTCGCCGCCGCGGTGCCGATGTCGTTGACACCCTCGAAGACCAGCAGCCAGGCGACGCCGCTCTGGGCCAGCACGTCCCGGTCGATGCGGCCCAGCGCGTTCGGGCCGAGGCCGTCGTGCAGCACCCGGTTGCCGCCGGCCGCCTGGTTGAGTACGGCCACGCCGGCGGTGTCCCGGTCGGCCTGCAGGCGGCGCAGCAACTGGTCGGGCCAGCGGTCGTTCATGTCGGTGGTGGAGCCGCGCCCGTCGGTGAGCGAGTCGCCGAGCATGACCGCGGCCGCGGTGTCGCCGCGCGACCACACCTCCATGCCGCTGAGGAAGTACCAGTGGGCCACCCCGGTCGCGCCGGGCAGGTCCGCGTCGCCCAGGTGGTCGCCGGCGATCAGGTACGAGGTGGTCCGCGACCCGGGGTGCGAGGTGATGTTGTTGGACGCCTGGCCCTGCGCGAGGTACACGGTCACGGTCACGTTGGACTGTGGCGCGATCGGGAACGCCAGCGGGTCGGACACCACCTGCGCGCCGACCGGTACGTCCACACTGGACATTCCGTGGAAGGTGACCGGGTGCGCGGTACCCTCCTGGATCGCACTGACCCCGGCCCGGCCGCCCGCGGGCAGCGCCACCGAGACGGCCGTGATGGGCAGGTCCACGCCGCCGAACGCGTTGGAGAAGCGCAGCCGGACCTGCCGGCCGCCCACGGACGTGTGGATGGTCTGCCGCAGCGTGGTGTTGGCCATGACCAGACCGTCCTGGGTGAACGGTGCGGGCGGCAGGTTGCCCGGCTCGGTGAGCTGGGGCATGGACACCCAGGTGTTGACCCAGTGCGGGGCGGC
>DATEJJ010001162.1:0-2218 GCA_035278125.1 Rugosimonospora sp. | reverse complement strand
GGCGCCGACGGCGGCGAGGCCCCGTCCGGGGCGGTGGCGCCGACCCCGGCGCAGCTGCCGTACGCCACCCCGCACTTCGTGGGGCGGGCCGAGGAGCTGCGCCTGCTCGACGCGCTGGTCACCGGCGACAACGGTGCGGGCGAGACCCGCGACGGGATGGTCATCGCGGTGGTCACCGGGACCGCGGGGGTGGGTAAGACCTCGCTCACGGTGCACTGGGCGCACCGGGTCAGCGCACTGTTCCCGCACGGCCAGCTCTACGTCGACCTGCGCGGCTTCGACCCGAGCGGCTCGGCGCTGGAGCCCGGCGACGTGCTGCGCGGGTTCCTCGGCGCGCTGGGGGTACCGGCCCGGCGGGTGCCCAACACGCTGGAGGAGCAGGCGGCCCTGTACCGCAGCCTGCTGGCCGGGCGGCGGGTGCTGGTGATGCTGGACAACGCCCGCGACACCGACCAGGTGACCCCGCTGCTGCCCGGCGCGGCCAGCTGCCTGGTCGCGGTGACCAGCCGCAACCGCCTGTCCGGGCTGGTGGCCGCCGGCGCGGTGGCGGTACCGCTGGACCTGCTGACCGTGGACGAGGGGCGGCACATGCTGCGGCGGCGGATCGGGCCGCCGCGGGTGGCGGCCGAGCCCGCGGCGGTGGACGACATCATCACCGCGTCGGCGCGGCTGCCGCTGGCGCTGGCGATCGTGGCCGCCCGGGCCGCGGCGCAGCCGACCTTCTCGCTGGCCGCGCTCGCCGGTGACCTGAGCGCGGCCCGTGGCGGGCTGGACGCGTTCGTGGGCGAGGACGTGAGCACCGACGCCCGGGCCGTGCTGTCCTGGTCCTACCACCTGCTCAGCGAGCCGGCCGCGCGGATGTTCCGGCTGCTGGGCCTGCATCCGGGCCCGGACATCTCGCTGGCCGCGGCCGCGAGCCTGGCGGGGGTACCGGTGGGCGAGGCGCGCCGGCTGCTGACCTCGCTGTGCAGCGCGCACCTGCTGTTCGAGCAGACGCCGGGCCGGTTCGCCTTCCACGACCTGCTGCGGGTGTACGCCGCGGAGCAGGCCCGGGCGCGGGACAGCGCGCCGGAGCGGGCGGCGGCCCTGCTGCGGATGCTGGACCACTACCTGCACACCGCGCACGCCGCCGACCGGCTGCTGTACGAGTACCGGGAGCCGCTGCCGATCGACCCGGCCCGACCGGGAGTGACCACAGTGGAGGTTCCGGACCCGGACCGGGCCATGGGCTGGCTGGCCGCCGAGCACCCCAACCTGCTGGCCGCCATCACGCTGGCCGCCGACACCGGGCACGACTCCTATGTGTACGGTCTCGCGTGGACGATGACCGCGTTCCTCAACTACCAGGGGCACTGGCACGACTGGGCCTCGACCATGGGTGCGGCGCTGCGCGCGGCCCGGCAGCTGGGCAACCGCGCCGGCCAGGCGCAGGCGCACCGGCTGCTCAACCTGGCCCACCTGCAGCTGGGCCAGTTGGAGGAGGCCGGCGCGCACGCCCAGCAGGCGCTGCAACTGTTCGGCGAACTCGGCGACCTGCCCGGGCAGGCCCGCATCCACCTCAACTTCGGCCGGGTGCTGGAGCGGCAGGGCCAGTTCCAGCAGGCGCTGGACCAGGCGCGCAAGTCCCTGGAGCTGTCCCGGCAGGCCGGCGACTGGGCCGGCGAGGCGGACGCGCTCAACTGGGTGGGCTGGTACCACAGCCAGCTCGGGTACCACGAGCACGCCCTGGAGTACTGTCACCAGTCGCTGGCGCTGCACGAGGGCTCCGGCGACTGGCCGGGCCGCGCGGACACCTGGGACAGCCTCGGGTACGCGCACCACCAGCTCGGCCACCACGACGAGGCGGTCGCCTGCTACGAGAAGGCGCTCGCGCTCTGGCACGACCTGGGTGACCGCTACCAGGTAGCAATGACGCTGCTGCGGCTCGGCGACACCCACCGCGCCTCCGGCAACCGTGACGCGGCCCGGGCCGCGTGGCGGCGGGCAATCGAGATCTTCGATGCGCTCGGGCACCCGGAGGCGGCCACCGTACGGTCCAAACTGGACCACCTGCCGGATGACCGGCGCACCGCCGACTTCCAGAACTCGTAGGCTAGGACTGATCGAAGAAGGGAAAGATATGACTGACATGACCGATACCCCGAAGCCGTCCCGCGGCGGATCCGGCGCCGTCATCGGCCGGTTGGCCGTCGGCGCCCTGCTCAGCGCCCCGCTGGCC
>DATEJJ010001161.1:0-4520 GCA_035278125.1 Rugosimonospora sp. | reverse complement strand
GGTGTCGGCCAGCGGCGCAGCCACTCGTGCCACCGCGGCTCCACCCGCACCACGGGCGTCTGTTGCAGCATGATCTCGCTCACCAGTACGCCCCACGCGCCCGTGTCCCGCCGCCACGGCAGGTCCCGGGCGTGCTCGTCGAACCAGCGGGTCGCGGTCACCGCGATGTCCGTGCTGCCGTCCACGATGTGACAGCATCGCAGGGTCGGGTTTGTCCACTCCAGTGGCCTGCGGCACACTCCGGTGCGTGAACGAACTCGCCATCACGGTAGTCGGCCGGGACCGGCCGGGCATCATCGCGGACGTGTCCGGCATCCTGGCCGGGCTCGGGTTCAACCTCACCGACTCGACCATGACGCTGCTGCGCGGCCACTTCGCGATGACGCTGATCTGCGCGGGCCCCGCGGCCGAGCCGGCGGTCGAGGCCGCGTTCAAGCCGCTGACCGCCGATGGTGGCCTTCTGGTGATGGTACGGGCGGTGCCGCTGGAGCCGGCCAGCGGCGCGCTCGGAGTGTCGTACCTGCTGACCGTCCACGGCGCGGACCGGCTGGGCATCGTGGCCGAGGTGACCCGCGCGCTGGCCGAGCACGGCGGCAACGTGACGGACCTGACCACCCGGCTGACCGGCTCGCTGTACCTGCTCTCCGCCGAGGTGGACCTTCCCTCCACAGTGGACGTCGAGGACGTGGTGGACCGGCTCGACGAGGTGGCGCGCGCCCTTCGGGTCCGGGTAAGCCTGCGGCCGGCCGACGCTGACGTGCTGTGAGTGCGGCGGTCGTGCGGACGGTGGTCACCGCGCCGGAGCAGGTGCTCAGCCAGCCTGCCAAGGAGGTGGACCCGACCGAGCCGAGCGTGGTCGCGCTCGCCGCCGACCTGGTCGCCACCATGCGGGTCTCACCCGGCTGCGTCGGGCTGGCGGCGGTACAGGTCGGGGTGGCGTGGCACCTGTTCGTGCTGGACGTGACCGGCCACCCCAAGGCGCGCACCTGCCACGGTTTGGTGACGCTGTGCAACGCGCGGGTGGTGGAGGCGTCCCGGTGGCAGAAGGGGCGCGAGGGCTGCATGTCCGTACCGGACCTGACCGGGGACGTGAAGCGCGCCACCCACCTCGTGGTACGCGGCCAGCTGCCGGGTACCGGCGACGAACTGACTGTGACGACCGACGCATTCGAGGCGCGGGCGTTCCAGCACGAGATCGATCACTGCGCTGGCCTGCTGTTCCTCGACCGAGTGGCCGGTCCACATGAGATCTTCGCCCGGAAGACGTACCGCTAAGGGTCGGTGTGTCGCGGTGTTGGGTTGCGGCGGCGCCGATACCGTGAACAGCACCATGAACCTGACGGTTGGTCCGCTGCCCCCGGCCGTCTACTGGCGTCGCCGGGCGATACTCATCGGCGCGCTGCTGCTCGTCGTGATCCTGCTGGTGTCCACCTGCGGTGGATCCGGCAAGGCCGGCAGCCCGCGCAACACGTCGGCCCGCCAGTCACCCACCAGCACGCCGAACAGCAACGGCAACGCGATCGCCCCGATCATCGGCGAGGGTGGTGACGCCGGTGGCGGTGACCCGCCGAGCCCGGATCCGGGTACCAGCGCGCCAACGGCCGACGTACCCGCCGGGGACGGCGGCGGCGACATCCAGCCCTCGGCGTCCGGCCCCTGCTCGGACAGTGACCTGTCGTTGACGGCCGTGGTCACGCCCCTGGCCAAGGGCTTCTACTTCAGCATGAAGGTCAAGAACATCTCGACCAACGCGTGCAGCCGTGATGTGGGCGGCGGGCCGCAGGCGCTCACGGTGGTCAACTCGGCCGGTACCGTGGTCTGGACCTCGGACCTGTGCGCCGCGGCCGGGAAGTCACCGGATCCGGACGTGCGCACGTTCGGACCCAACATCGAGACGATCCTGCCGCCGCGCCCCTTCTACTGGGACGGCACGGTCGGCCGGTGCAGCGGCGGCGTCGCACCCCAGCCCGGCGACTACCGCATGGTGGCCCGGCTCGGCTCCAAGGCCAGCACCCCGGTTGCCGTGATCGGCAAGTAGCCAGCCACACGGGGGCGAGTCGATCCTCCCGTGATCAGACGTACCGTTCGAGGATCGACGCCTCGGCCAGGCGGGAGAGGCCCTCGCGCACGCCGCGGGCGCGCGCGTCGCCGACGCCGTCCACCGCCTGCAGGTCCTCCACGGTCGCGCCGAGCAGTCGCTGTAGCGTGCCGAAGTGGTCCACCAGCCGGTCCACCACCGTCCCGGGCAGCCGCGGTACCTTCGCCAGCAGCCGGAACCCGCGCGGCGACACGGCCGCGTCCAGGGCGTCCGACGAGCCCGGGTACCCCATCGCCTTGGCCACCGCGACCAGGTCGATGAGGTCGGTCGCGGAGAGCACGTCCAGCTCCTCCAGCGCGTCCTCCAGCAGCCGGGGCCGGTGACCGGTGGGCAGGTAGTCGCGGATGACGAGGGTACGGTCGGCGTCCACGCCGGCCATCAGCTCCTCCAGTTGCAGCGCGAGCAGCCGGCCGTCGGTACCCAGCTCCACCACGTACCCGGAGATCTCGTCGGCGATGCGCCGTACCATCTCCAGCCGCTGCACCACCGCGATCGCGTCCCGTACCGTGACCAGGTCCTCGATCTCCAGCGCGGACAGCGCCCCGGACACCTCGTCCAGCCGCAGCTTGTACCGCTCCAGCGTGGCCAGCGCCTGGTTGGCGCGGGACAGGATGGCGGCCGAGTCGTCCAGCACGTGCCGCTGCCCGTTGACGTACAGCCCGATGATGTGCATCGACTGGCTGACCGAGATCACCGGGTACCCGGCCTGCTTGGCGACCCGCTCGGCGGTGCGGTGCCGGGTGCCGGACTCCTCGGACGGGATGGACGGGTCGGGCATCAGGTGTACCGCGGCGCGGACGATCCGGGTGCCGTCGGAGGAGAGCACCACGGCACCGTCCATTTTGCACAGTTCCCGCAGGCGGGTGGAGGAGAACTCCACGTCCAGCACGAACCCGCCGGTGCAGATGCTCTCCACGGTGCGGTCGAAGCCGAGCACGATCAGCGCGCCGGTACGCCCGCGCAGGATGCGTTCCAGCCCGTCGCGCAGGGCCGTGCCGGGCGCCATCAGGGCGAGCGTGGCGCGCAGTGCGTCGCTGCTGAGGCTCACGCCGCTCCAGTTCGGCAAGCTGGTGCCGCCACCCCGCGCGGGGTAGGGCCCGCTGGTCCTCGTGGCGTCACGGTCGATCGGCACGCGCATAGTCTACGGATCGGCCGCACGGTGTTGCCGTTGCGGTGCTCGGCAAACACGCCACCGTAGTCATGCCGTTACCTTGGGCCTCGCGGTCAGTCCACGGAGGCGCGGGCGGCCCAGCGCGCGGCGGTACGCACGTCGGGTACCTCCAGCACCCGCATGCCGGCCGGCGCGGCACTGGTCGCGGCCGGCCCGCAGCCCTGCGGTACCAGCGCGAACCGGAACCCGAGCCGGGCGGCCTCGGCCAGCCGGCGCGGTACCGCGCCCACCCGGCGTACCTCCCCGGTCAGCCCCACCTCGCCGATGGCCACCAGGTCGGCGGCGAGCGGCAGGTCGTGCGTTGCCGAGGCGACCGCCAGCGCCACACCCAGGTCGGCCGCGGGCTCCACCACCCGGATGCCGCCGACGGTGGCGGCGAACACCTCCCGGTCGTGCAGCTTGGCGTCGGTCCGCCGCTGCAGTACGGCGAGGACCATGGCCAGCCGGGCACCGTCCAATCCGGACACGGTACGCCGCGGCGAGCCGGCCACCTGCGCGCCGATCAGCGCCTGTACCTCGGTCACCAGCGCGCGCCGCCCCTCCATGGCCACGGTCACGCAGGTGCCCGGCGTCGGGTCGGCGTAGCGGGTCAGGAACAGCCCGGACGGGTCGGGCAGGCTGCTGATGCCGCCCTCGTGCATCTCGAAGCAGCCCACCTCGTCGGCGGCGCCGTAGCGGTTCTTCAGCCCGCGCACCATGCGCAGCGAGGAGTGCTTGTCGCCCTCGAACTGGAGCACCACGTCGACCAGGTGTTCCAGCACCCGCGGGCCGGCCACCTGGCCGTCCTTGGTGACGTGCCCCACCAGTACGGTGGCGATGCCACGCTCCTTGGCCATCCCGACGAGTGCCGCGGTCACCGCGCGTACCTGGGTCACCCCGCCCGGTACGCCCTCCGCGCCGGGCGCCGAGATGGTCTGTACCGAGTCGACCACGAGCAGCCCGGGCCGTACCGCGTCCAGGTGCCCGAGCAGCGCCTCCAGGTCGGTCTCGGCGGCCAGGAAGAGCCGCTCGTGCAGGGCACCGAGCCGCTCCGCGCGCAGCCGTACCTGGCTGGTGGACTCCTCACCGGAGACCACGAGGGAGGTGCCGCCCCCACCGGACGCGGCCCACTGCTGCGCCACCTCCAGCAGCAGGGTGGACTTGCCGACCCCGGGCTCCCCGGCGAGCAGGACCACCGCGCCGGGTACCAGGCCGCCGCCGAGCACCCGGTCCAGCTCGGGTACGCCGGTGGGCCGGTAGCGGGCGGGCTCG
>DATEJJ010001160.1:0-28039 GCA_035278125.1 Rugosimonospora sp. | reverse complement strand
GATGCTGCCGCAGGACGACTGGTCGGCGCTCGGCGAGATGGCCGTACCGGAATAGCCGCGCCGGGCCGGGTCAGTCGGCCCGGCGCGACGGTGGCGTATCAGGCGTCGGCCGTGAAGACGTAGGAGCCGCCGGGCAGGTGGAACGTACCGGGCGCGGATGGCACCGCCTCGGCCGGGTACCGGATGGATGAGGGTTGGGGTGTGGGTACGACGACGGTCGCGTCGGCGCCGGCCGGAATCGTCACCCGCAGGGTCAGCGTGCCCGCCGCGTCCTTCCTGTGACGATTCAGCGCGTGATACCTCCAGGAGTGACGGCTGTAGGTGGAGGTCGCCGTGAGGTTTAAACGTTTCATTGATCGAGTGAGTTAACTGTAACGACACGATCCATCGACATGCAATACCCCTCCTGGCAGGGCCGCGGTCGCGTCGAGAGAGCGCGTTGTTGTCCACAGTGGATGGCCAGGTTCGGGCGGGCGGCGGTCGGATCCCGGTCGGCTGCTACCCGCGCCACCTGCCCGAGTTGCATCAGGTCAACGGGCTTCTGGACAGCCGCCAGCCTCAGCGATAGTATCCTACATACGGTATACAGTACACGCGCGTGCGGAGGGTATCTCATGATGGAAGCCGGGGTCGTGGGTGGGGCGCGCGAGGTAACAGACGTGTACGGCCGTCGCTACCGGATCGGGGAGAGCGACGCGAGCGCCACCCGGCCGCACCGGACCTGGATGGTCCGGCTCAGCTGGCTGTCGATGCTCGCCGTCAGCCTGTTCCAGTACGGCTTCGCCGCGGCGGTTCCGGCACTGGTCCGGCGTGACGGGTTCACCCTGTGGCAGGTGCTGGGGGTACTGGCCGGGTGGGTGGTCTGCCAGGCGGGTGTCGCGCTGCCGGCGGTTTGGGTGTTCCAGCGCGCGGGTCGCCGGCTCGCCGTCCCGATGCTCGGCGGAGCCGTGCTGTGCCTGGTCGCACTGGTGACGTTGGCGAGATCGGGCAGCGTCGTCGAACTCCTGCTCGGCTACTCGGTACCCGGTGGTATCGGTGCCGGCCTCGTCTATGTGGCGTGTATCGGTGTGGCGTCCGAGTGGTTCCCGGAGCGCATCGCGCGCACCGCCGGGGTGGTGAGCGGGGCGTTCGGCTACGGTGCCTTGCCGTTCGTGGTGGCCGCCGCGTACGCCCGCGGCACCGGGGACCTGACCCTGCTCGTGGAGATCGCGGCGGGAGTGGTCTTCGTCGTGCTCGCCACCACGGGTGTCCTGCTGCGCCGGCCTCCCGCGCACTGGTGGCCGCCCCACATCGATCCGCAGTCCTGGGCGGTGGACCGCCGGCTCAACCGCAGTATCCCGAACAACATGCCGGCGGCACGGGCCTACCCGCCGCGCGCCGCGGTCAGGAGCGGGATGCTGCCCATGATGTTCGTCGTGGTCGTGCTGATGGCGGCCACCGCGTTCTTCGACATCGCCTATCTCGCCGGCTCGGCGGTGTCCCGGCAGCCGCGGCCGGTTCTCGTCATTGCCTCGCTGGGCGTCCTGGCGCTGGCGACCGGTGTGGGGCGCACGCTCACCAGTTCGCTGTCCGACCGGTTGGGCCGGCGACGTACCTTGGGCCTTGCCCTGGCGGTCGCGGGCCTTGCCCAGTTCGGCCTGCTGGCCGTGGTGCCACGGGGCGAGGCATCCGTGGTGGCGGTGTTCGCCGCGCTCGCCGGTGCGGGTACCGGCGCCGGCTACTCGCTGCTGGTGAGCATGGTCCGGGACTGGTTCGGCGTGGAGGCAGCGCTGTCCAACTACGCGATGGCGTATGTCGGCAAGGCGGTGGGTGCTCTGGCCGGGATCGGGTTGGCCGGGTTCGTCCTGACGGGTTCCAGCGCCGTCGTGGCGTTCGCCGTCGCGGGCGTGCTGAGCCTGCTCGGTGCGGCCCTGACCGCCCGCATGCGTCAACCCGGTTACCCGGTGCTGTCCAGTTCGGGGCTGTGAATCTGTGCGGCTCGGCGGTGCCCGATGGGGCGCGTGACCAGCCGCCGGAGAATCCTGCGCGGGGACGGCGGACCGCCGGTCCGGCGAGTGGATGCCGTGGTCGCCGAGGAGCCGCTTGGAGGTCCGCGCGGCAAGGCCAGCCTCGATGCGGTACGCGCCGTCGCCGCCTGGTCCGTTGCCGGCGACCCGATCCGGGTCGGTACCGGCCTGCTCGCCGAACTTCCCGAGCGGTTGCGCGCCGGGCGGCGTGTCTTCGACCGTACCGGTGGTCTGCATGCGGCCGGACTGTTCACGATGCCGCCTGGCCGGGCCCGATCGGTCACCGCGTTGCACACGCGAGTGAGCGGGCCGCGGCGTGAAATGGCAGCTTCATCCCCTAGACATGCCGGTGCGCCACGGGTAACCATTGCCTACCGGATACGGTATACAGCCGGCTTGATGGCCGAGGGAGTTGTTACCGCACAGCCATCCCGGCCGGGACAAGCGAATGTTTGTGCGGCGAGGAGGCGCGAGTGAGCAAGGCACTGGAGGGCGTCAAGGTTCTTGACATGACGCATGTCCAGTCAGGTCCGTCAGCCACGCAGGTACTGGCGTGGCTGGGCGCTGACGTCATCAAGCTGGAGACGCCGGGGCGTGGCGACATCACCCGCAGCCAGCTACGGGACCTGCCCGGTGTGGACAGCCTGTACTTCACGATGCTCAACTGCAACAAGCGGAGCGTCACCATCAACATGAAGACAACTCAAGGTTCGGAGATCTTCACGAGCCTGGTGTCCCAGGTGGACGTTCTGGTGGAGAACTTCGGCCCGGGAGTCGTCGACCGCTTCGGCTTCCCCTGGGAGCGGTTGCAGGAGATCAACCCACGACTCGTGTACGCCTCAATCAAGGGCTTCGGGTCCGGTCGCTACGCCAGGTTCAAGGCGTACGAGGTCATCGCGCAGGCCATGGGCGGCTCGATGAGTACGACCGGGTTCGAGGAGGGACCGCCCACCGCCACCGGCGCGCAGATCGGCGACTCGGGTACCGGGATCCACCTGGTGGCCGGCATACTCGCCGCGCTGTACCAGCGCACGACCAGCGGACGCGGGCAGCGGGTCCAGGTGGCCATGCAGGACGCGGTACTCAACCTCTGCCGGGTCAAGCTGCGCGACCAGCAGCGGCTCGCGCACGGGCCGCTGGAGGAGTACCCCAATGAGCGCTTCGGCAGCGAGGTGCCGCGCTCCGGCAACGCCTCCGGCGGCGGCCAGCCCGGGTGGGCGCTGCGGTGCGCGCCGGGCGGGCCGAACGACTACATCTACGTCATCATCCAGCCGGCCGGCTGGCCGCCGATCGCCGGGCTGATCGGCCGGCCCGAGCTGGCCGATGACCCCGCGTGGAGCACGCCGGAGGCGCGCCTGTCGAAGCTCGACAAGGTCTTCGCCCTCATCGAGGAGTGGACCGAACGGCACACCAAGTGGGACGTGATGGAGATGCTCAACGCTCACGACATCCCGTGCGGTCCGATCCTGTCCACCAGGGAGCTGGCGGAAGACGCGACGCTCGCCGAACTCGGCTCGGTGGTCGACGTCCACCACCCCGGACGCGGCTCCTACAAGACCGTTGGATGCCCCATCAAGTTGTCGGATTCCCCGGTCGAGGTCACCAGCGCGCCACAGCTCGGCGAGCACACCGACCAGGTGCTCGGTGAACTCGGGTACGCACCGCAGCGGCTGCGCGAACTGCGCGCTGCCGGCGTGATCTGACCCTCACCAAGGAGAAGCGAACGACATGCCACAACACGACAAGAACTACGACGCGGTATCCGTGCGCCGCATCCTCGACCAGGTTTGCGCGCAGGGGCGCAGCTCGCTGACTGCCGTCGAGGGGCGGGCGGTCGCCGAGGCGTACGGCATCGTCACCCCACGTGAAGGGTTGGCCACCACCTCCGGGGAGGCGGTGGCGCTGGCCACGGACATCGGGTTCCCGGTCGTCATGAAGATCGTGTCCCCGGACATCCTGCACAAGACCGAGGCGGGTGGGGTCATCGTCGGCGTTGGCGGGCCGGCGGAGGCCGCGGAGGCGTTCGAGAGAATCGTCAGCAGCGCGCGTTCGTACCGCCCCGACGCAACCATCCTCGGCGTCCAGGTGCAGCGGCAGCTCACCGGGGGGCATGAGGTCATTGTCGGCGCGGTGACCGACCCCACGTTTGGCAAGGTTCTTGCGTTCGGGCTGGGCGGCGTGCTGGTCGAGGTACTCAAGGACGTCACGTTCCGGCTCGCCCCGACCTCGGTCGAGACGGCACGCTCCATGGTGGACGGTATCGCGGCGGCGGAGGTGCTGCGGGGTGTCCGGGGCGCGGAGCCGGCCAACCCGCAGCTGCTGGCCGACCTGATCTGCCGGGTCGGCGATCTGGTCACCGACTTCCCGGAACTGTCCGAGGTGGACCTCAACCCGGTACTCGCCACCTCGACCGGAGCCACCGCGGTGGACGTGCGGATGCTCGTCGACAGCGGTGCGGCCCGGCGGCCGGAGCGGTTCTCCCAGGAGGAGATCCTGACCGCCATGAACCGCATCATGCGGCCGGCCTCGGTCGCGGTGATCGGTGCCTCCGCCGAGTCCGGCAAGATCGGCAACTCGGTGCTGCGGAACCTGGTGGGTGGCGGCTACGAAGGCGAGATCTATCCGGTCAACCCCAAGGGCGGCGAGATCCTGGAACGCAAGGCGTTCCGCAGCATCCTGGACGTACCGGGTGAGGTGGACGTGGCGGTGTTCGCGGTACCCGCCGCACACGTGCCGGCCGCGCTGGAGGAGGCGGGTACCAAGGGCGTTGCGGGTGCGGTCCTCATCCCGTCCGGCTTCGGCGAGACCGGCAACCACCAGCTCCAGGACCAGGTGGTCGCCATCGCGCGCCGGCACGGCGTCCGGATCCTGGGACCCAACATCTACGGGTACTACTACACGC
Source organism: Rugosimonospora sp. (assembly GCA_035278125.1). Taxonomy (GTDB): domain Bacteria; phylum Actinomycetota; class Actinomycetes; order Mycobacteriales; family Micromonosporaceae; genus DATEJJ01. The sequence goes on along the minus strand of DATEJJ010001160.1, from coordinate 23,131 downwards.
CCCAGCGCCTGTCGGCGACCTTCTGCACGCCGTACGACGTGCGCGGCACGGTGGCGCTGTCCTCGCAGAGCGGCGGGATCGGCATGGCGATCCTCGGCTTCAGCCGGTCCGCGAACATGGGTGTATCCGCGATCGTCGGCGTCGGCAACAAGGCGGACATCGACGAGGACGATCTCCTGACCTTTTTCGAGCAGGACCCGGACACCCAGCTCATCGCCATGCACCTGGAGGACCTCAAGGACGGCAGAGCGTTCGCCGAGACCGCGAAGCGGGTGTCCGGTCGCAAGCCGGTGGTGGTCCTGAAGGCCGGCCGTACCGCACAGGGCGCGCGGGCGGCCAGTTCCCACACCGGAGCGCTCGCCGGCGACGACAAGGTCTACGACGACATCCTGCGCGAGAGCGGCGTGATCCGGGCCGCCGGCCTCAACGACATGCTCGAATACGCCAGGGGTATTCCGCAGCTGCCCACGCCGGCCGGCGAGAACGTCGTCATCATCACCGGTGCCGGGGGATCCGGTGTGCTCCTGTCCGACGCGTGCGTGGACAACGGCCTCACCCTGATGAGTATCCCGCCGGATCTCGACGCGGCTTTCCGCGCGTTCATTCCACCGTTCGGGGCCGCCGGGAACCCCATTGACATCACCGGGGGAGAACCGCCGCAGACGTACCGGAACACGATCGCTCTCGGCCTGTCCGACAACCGCATTCACGCCCTGATCCTCGGGTACTGGCACACGATCGTGACGCCGCCGATGACGTTCGCCGAACTGGTCGTCGAGGTGGTCGAAGAGTACCGGGCGAAGGGCGTACACAAGCCGGTGGTGGCTTCACTCTCCGGCGACGTGGAGGTGGAGCAGGCCAGCGCGTACCTGTACCGGCACGGCATCGTGGCGTATCCGTACACCACGGAGAAACCGGTTGCGGTGCTCGGCGCCAAGTATCGATGGGCCCGGGCAGCCGGTCTGGTCGGCGGCAAACAGGTCACCGACCGATAGCAATGAACTGCGGGTCCGGGCTGTGACACCGGACCCGCAGTCCCAGCACCGTCCAAGGAGGTTCCGTGAAGGCTTCAAACAACCCGGTTCCCAGACAGCGCGGAGGTGACGCGACACCGCCCTATACGGTTGTCGCAACGCCCACGGGAAGGATATTCCGCGTGGGCGAATCCGACAAGCAGATCCTGGGGCGCTCCCGCGCCTCGATGGTCTGGTTGCCGTGGATCGCGATGATGGCGATCAGCGTCTTCGAATTCGGGTTCGGTGCCGCGTCCAAGACCCTGATGGCCCGCTACGGTTGGGGACTCAGCGACACGTTCTGGCTCGCGAGTGTGTGGGCGGTGTTCCAGGCCGGCGTGGCGTTCCCGGCCGGACGGCTGCGTGAGAAGAACATCATTCGTGCCCGGACGGCGATGCTTCTCGGTGCCGTGCTGTCGGGTGCCGGTTACATCATGCTCGCCCACAGCGGCAACATCGTCGTGGCCATCTTCGGGTACTCGGCGCTCGGCGGCATCGGCTCGGGACTGGTGTACGCCACCTGCGTCAACATGGTGGGCAAGTGGTACCCCGAGCGGAGAGGCGGCAAGACCGGCTTCGTCAACGGCGGCTTCGCGTACGGTGCGGTCCCGTTCATCTACCTCTTCAGCTACGGGTTCACGCCCGGCAACTACCAACTGGTGCTGGACGCCGTCGGCGTGTACATGCTTGTCGTGGTGGGTATCTGTGGTCTGTTCTTCAAGGATCCGCCGCCCAACTGGTGGCCCCGGCACATCGACCCGCTGGCGTGGGCGGCCAACGCCAAGTCCGCCCGCAGCCTGGCGAAGAACCCTCCGGCGGTGCGGCAGTACACGCCCGCAGAGGCGATCAGGACCGGCATGCTGCCGCTGATGTGGGTGTGCCTGGTCATTATCGGCGGGGTATCGCTGTTCGGCATCAACTTCCAGGTACCCTTCGCGAAGGCGAGCCACTTCGGCCCCTTCGTCGCCGCGTCGTCCATGGGCATCATGTCGGTCATCAACGGCACCGGTCGGGGTGTCGTCGGCTGGGCATCGGACCGCCTCGGTCGCCGGCAGACCCTCTGTCTCGTCCTCGCCATCGCGGGTGTCGCGCAGTTCGGGGTGCTGTGGTCGGGGTTGACGCACAGCCTGCCGTTCTTCCTGGTTTTCGCATTCGTCAACGGTTTCAGCGGCGGCGCCTTCTACCCCCTCTTCGCCTCGCTGGTACCGGACTACTTCGGTGAGAACAACAACGCGCAGAACTACGGCCTGGTGTACAGCGCCAAACTGGTCGGCGGTGTCGGTGGGGTAGGACTCGCGTCCCTGCTCGTCGAGGCGTGGGGCTATACCGGCACGTACATCCTGGCCGGTCTGGTCGCATTCCTCTCGGCAGCGCTGGTGCTGCTGCTGCGGCAACCTGGTCATGCGCGAGCCATGACGGTAACGCTGACCGAGGCGGTTGTGGCGCGGCGCGCGACGACCGAGGCAGCGGCCGAAGCGCGCTGAGCACCACTCCTGACAGTCACGCCGAACGCGCCGGTCACGGTCCGGCAAGACGTGCCGGTGCGTTCGGCGTGGCGGGTGGGTGACGTGTACATGCCCACTGTCTCACCTCCCCGCTGGTCAGCTCGCCTGCCAACGAGAATACAGGATATTGCATACAACCGTATACGCGCGTGGCCTACTTCACGACGACCGCGCCGGCGCACTTCCGTGACTCCAGAGAGCCGGGTACAGTGCTGGATACCGTATACAGTCCCGAGAAGGAGGTGAGACGTTGCGGGTAGCGGTCCTCGGCGCCGGAGCAATCGGAGCCTACGTCGGAGCGACCCTGGACCGGGCGGGTGCCGAGGTGCATCTGGTCGCCCGGGGCCCACACCTGGAGGCGCTACGGAGCGGTGGCGTACGGGTACTGAGTCCGCGCGGCGACTTCGTCGCGCAGCCACACGCGACCGACGACCCGGCCACGATCGGCCCCGTCGACTACGTGTTCCTCGGCTTGAAGGCACACTCGTACGCCTCGGCCGGCCCGCTGATCGATCCGCTCCTCGGACCCGGCACCGCGGTCGTCGCCGCGCAGAACGGCATCCCGTGGTGGTACTTCCACGGTCTGACCGGGCACCGGCTGGAGGGCCGCCGGATCGAGACGGTCGACCCCGGCGGCGCGGTGAGCGCGGTGCTTCCGGTCGCCCGCGCGATCGGGTGTGTGGTGTACTGCTCCACCGAGATCGAGGCGCCGGGCGTGATCCGGCACCTGGAGGGTACCCGGTTCTCCATCGGCGAGCCGGACGGCAGCGTGTCGCCGCGATGCGTCGCCTTCAGCGCCGCGATGGTGGCGGGCGGCCTCAAATGCCCGGTGGAGGCGAACGTGCGCGACGACATCTGGATCAAGCTGATGGGCAACGTCGCCTTCAACCCGCTCAGCGCCCTGACGCGCGCGACGATGGTCGAGATGTGCGAGCACGCCGGTACGCGGGCGCTGATCGCCGAGATGATGAGGGAAACGGCCGAGATCGCGACCGCGGTGGGGTGTACGCCCTCGGTGTCGATCGAGAAGCGTATCCGTGGCGCGGCGCGGGTCGGCCACCACAAGACCTCGATGCTGCAGGATCTCGAGGCCGGCAAGGAACTGGAACACGACGCGATCATCGGTGCCGTGGTCGAGATGGCCGACCTCGCCGGGGTGGCGGTGCCGACCCTGCGCAACATACACGCGACCGTCGACCTGCTGGCCCGGCGGAATTGCCGGAATGGAGGGAGCGGCGCCGGGTGGCGGACCATTGCGGCGTCGCGCGGCGAATGACAACAACCTTGAGTACCGCGGTCATCGAAGCCACCGTCCGGGCGGTCGTGGCGGCGCATCGCGACCAGCGCGGCCCGCTGCTGCCGATACTCCACGCTGTGCAGGGCGAGCTGGGCTGCATACCGGCCGAGGCCGTACCCGTCCTTGCCGATGAACTGAACCTCTCCCGCGCGGATGTGCACGGCGTGGTGACCTTCTACCGCGACTTTCGCGATCGGCCCGCCGGCCGGACCACGATCCGTGTCTGCCGCGCCGAGGCATGCCAGGCGCTGGGCGCCGACCGGCTGCTGTCCCTGCTACGCACGCACGCGGGCCTGGAACCGGGGCAGACCGCGGCGGACGGTTCGCTCACCGTCGAGCAGGTGTTCTGCCTGGGCAACTGCGCGCTCGGGCCGTCGATACAGGTGAATGGTCTTTTGCGTGGTCGAGCCGATGAGGCGTTGCTGCGCACGGTCCTCGACCGGAGGGGAGCGCCGTGAACCCGGATACCGGAGTCGAGGTCTACGTGCCGCGCGACTCGGCCGCCAGGTCGGTGGGGGCCGACGATGTCGCGGATGCGCTTGCCCGTGCCGCGGAGCGCGCGGGGCGGCCGGTCCGTCTCATCCGCAACGGCTCGCGCGGGATGCTGTGGCTGGAGCCGCTGGTCGAGGTCGCCACCGGCCGGGGACGGGTCGGGTACGGACCGGTGTCGGTGTCCGATGTGGACGGTCTGGTGGCTGCCGGAATGCTGGACGGGGCCGACCACCCGCTGCGGCTGGGCGTGGTGGAGGAGCTGCCCTGGCTGGCCGCACAGACCCGGGTGACGTTCGCGCGTGCGGGCCTCGCCGATCCGTTGTCGCCCGAGGCGTACCTGCGGCACGGTGGTCAACGCGGTCTGCGCCGCGCGCTCGAACTGGCGCCCGCGGATGTGGTCGCCGAGGTCACCGAATCCGGGCTGCGTGGCCGTGGCGGCGCCGGCTTCCCGGCCGGTGTCAAGTGGGCCACCGTTCTCGACAGCGCCGCGGACCTGAAGTTCATCTGCTGCAACGCCGACGAAGGCGACAGCGGTACCTTCGCCGACCGGATGGTCATGGAAGGCGATCCGTTCGCGCTCATCGAGGGGATGACCATCGCCGCGTACGCGGTCGGTGCCGGCGAAGGGTACATCTACATCCGCTCGGAGTACCCCGACGCGATCGCCACGATGCGGTCGGCGATCCGCGCAGCCCGCGACCGTGGCTGGCTGGGCGAGGCCGTCCTCGGCTCGGCGCTGGGCTTCGACCTGCACCTCCGCGTGGGTGCCGGCGCGTACATCTGCGGTGAGGAGACCTCCATGCTGGAGAGCCTGGAGGGCAACCGGGGGATGGTGCGCGCGAAGCCACCGATCCCGGCGGTACACGGTCTGTTCGGGAAACCGACTGTCGTCAACAACGTGCTCACGCTGGCCACGGTGCCGGCGATCCTCGCCGGCGGCGCGCGGGCGTACCAGGCGCTGGGCGTGGAGCGGTCCCGGGGTACCCAGGTGTTCCAGCTGGGTGGCAATGTCGCCCGCGGTGGCATCGTGGAGACCGCGTTCGGAGTCACCCTGCGCGAGCTGGTGGAGAAGTACGGCGGGGGGACGTACTCGGGGCGCCCGGTGCGGGCGGTCCAGGTGGGCGGCCCGCTCGGCGCGTACCTGCCGGCGAGTATGTTCGATCTGCCGATGGACTATGAGGCGTTCGCCGCCGCGGGGGCCATGCTCGGCCACGGCGGGATTGTCGTCTTTGACGACAGCGTGGACATGGCCGCCCAGGCGCGCTTCGCGATGGAGTTCTGCGCGGAGGAGTCCTGCGGCAAGTGCACACCGTGCCGGCTCGGCTCGGTCCGCGGTGTCGAGGCGATCGACCGGATCGTGGCGGGACAGGAGCGGGACGAGAACCTGGCCCTGCTGGAGGATCTCTGCCAGCTGATGACCGACGGGTCGCTGTGCGCGATGGGCGGCCTGACCCCGTTGCCGGTACGCAGCGCCATCGCTCACTTTCCGGACGACTTCCTGGCCCGCGACACGAGGACGGAGCGCACGGCATGACTCTCGCGAAGGAACACGACTACGGCACGCCGGCCAGGCCGGGGCCGGCAACGGTCGCGGTGGAGGTGGACGGGCTGGCGGTGGGCGTACCCGCGGGGACCTCCGTGATGCGCGCGGCCGCCATGGCGGGTGTCGACATTCCGAAGCTGTGTACCACCGACCGCCTGGAGCCGTTCGGATCGTGCCGGCTGTGCCTGGTCGAGATCGACGGCCGGCGCGGTACCCCCGCGTCGTGCACGACGCCGGTGGCCGACGGAATGCGGATCAGCACCCAGACGCCACGGCTGGAGAAGCTGCGGCAGGGGGTGATGGAGCTTTACCTGTCCGACCACCCGTTGGACTGCCTCACCTGCCCGGCCAACGGCGACTGCGAACTGCAGGACATGGCCGGTGTCGTCGGGCTGCGCCGGGTCCGGTACGGCTACGGGGGTGCCAACCACCTCGCGGCGGAGCCCGACCGCAGCAACCCGTACTTCGACTTCGACCCGGCCAAGTGCATCGTCTGCTCCCGCTGTGTCCGCGCCTGCGGCGAGATCCAGGGCACCTTCGCGCTGACCATTTCCGGTCGGGGCTTCGGCTCCAAGGTCTCCCCGGGCGCGGGGGAGACCTTCATGGCTTCGGAGTGCGTCTCGTGTGGTGCCTGCGTGCAAGCCTGCCCGACGGCGACCTTGCAGGAGCGCTCCGTCGTGCAGTTGGGCATGCCGTCCCGATCAGTCGTCACGACGTGTGCCTACTGCGGTGTCGGCTGTTCGTTCAAGGCCGAACTGCGCGGCGATGAACTGGTGCGGATGGTGCCGTACAAGGGTGGCGGGGCGAACGAGGGTCACTCGTGCGTGAAGGGGCGGTTCGCGTTCGGGTACGCGACGCACCCCGACCGCGTGCTCCGGCCGATGGTGCGCGACACGATCACCGAACCCTGGCGGGAGGTGGACTGGGACGAGGCCATCGGTACCGTGGCGAGCCGGATGCGGGCGATCCAGGAACGCCGCGGTACCGGCGCCATCGGGGCGATCACGTCCTCCCGGTGTACCAACGAGGAGGTCTATGTCGTCCAGAAGATGGTGCGTGCCGCCTTCGGTAACAACAATGTGGATACCTGCGCCCGGGTCTGCCACTCGCCCACCGGGTACGGCCTGAAGCAGACCTTCGGCGAGTCGGCCGGTACGCAGGACTTCCGTTCGGTCGCGCTGGCCGACGTGATTGTCGTTATCGGGGCGAACCCGACCGACGGTCACCCCGTCTTCGCCTCGCGGATGAAGCGCCGGTTGCGCGAAGGCGCGAAGCTCATCGTGGTCGACCCGCGCCGCATCGACCTGGTGCGCTCGCCGCACATCGAGGCCGCCTACCACCTGCAGCTCCGGCCGGGTACGAACGTCGCGGTTGTCAACGCCTTCGCGCATGTGGCCGTGACCGAGCACCTGGTGGACCGGGCGTTCGTGGACCAGCGCTGCGAAGGCTTCGACGAGTGGGCGCGGTTCATCTCCGGGCCCGAGCACAGTCCGGAGGCGGTCGAGCCGGTCACCGGCGTACCGGCGGAGCAGCTGCGCGCCGCCGCCCGGCTGTACGCCAACGCACCCAACGCCGCCATCTACTACGGCCTGGGCGTCACCGAGCACAGCCAGGGCTCGACCATGGTGATGGGCATGGCGAACCTCGCGATGGCCTGTGGCAACATCGGCCGCGACGGCGTGGGCGTCAACCCCTTGCGGGGCCAGAACAACGTGCAGGGGTCGTGCGACATGGGCTCGTTCCCGCACGAACTGCCCGGGTACCGGCACGTCTCCGACGACGCGGTACGCCAGGTGTTCGAGCGGCTGTGGGATGCGCCGATCCTGACCGAACCGGGACTGCGGATCACGAACATGCTCGATGCCGCGATCGACGGGCGCTTCCGGGGCCTGTTCGTCCACGGCGAAGACATCGCCCAGTCGGATCCGAACACCACGCACGTGGCCGCCGCCCTCGAAGCGATGGAGCTTGTGGTGGTACAGGATCTGTTCCTCAACGAGACGTCCCGGTTCGCGCACGTCTTCCTGCCCGGCGCGTCGTTCCTGGAGAAGGACGGCACGTTCACCAACGCGGAGCGCCGCATCAACCGGGTCCGCGCCGTGATGAAGCCGAAGACCGGCAAGCACGAGTGGCAGATCGTCTCGGAAATCGCCACGGCCATGGGATACCCCATGCACTACGACGATCCGGGCCAGATCATGGCGGAGATCGCCAGCGTCACACCGACCTTCGCCGGCGTCTCCTTCGAGCTGCTGGACAAGCTCGGCAGCGTCCAGTGGCCGTGCAACGACTCGGCGCCGGACGGTACACCCGTCATGCATGTGGACGAGTTCGTCCGCGGCAAGGGAAAGTTCGCGCTCACCCCGTTCGTGCCGACCGACGAACGGTCCACCCGGCGCTTCCCGCTGATCCTCACCACGGGCCGCATCCTCAGCCAGTACAACGTGGGGGCGCAGACCCGCCGTACCAGTAATGTCGCGTGGCATCCGCAGGACGTACTGGAGATGCACCCGCACGACGCGGAGGTGCGTGGCATCGCCGACGGCGACCTGGTCACGTTGGCCAGCCGGGTGGGGCAGACCGCGCTGCACGCGAAGATCTCCGACCGGATGCCGGCCGGGGTGGTGTACACGACGTTCCACCATCCGGTCACCGGTGCGAACGTGGTGACGACCGAGTACTCGGACTGGGCGACCAACTGCCCCGAGTACAAGGTGACCGCGGTACAGGTCGGGCTCGCGTACCGGGGCGGGGGAGCGGGATGACCGGGACCGTACCACCGGAGCGGCGGATGGCCAACCACATCGCCGCGCAGTTCCGGCACCTACCGGCCGGCGAGGCGGCCGCGGCCGTCGCCGCGCACCTGGGGAGGTTCTGGGACCCGGGGATGCGCGGGCGGTTGTACCATCTGGTGGACGCCGACGCCCACGGCCTGGACCCACTGGTGGCCGACGCGGTCCGGCTCATGCGCGGATGATCTCCTGGCGGGTACCCGCGGGTTGAGGGCAACGTGTCGACTGCATTTTGGCGACTGTATGCTGACAACGGTACGTGTACCTGATCGCCAAACGGAGGTTGCCATGATGGAGGCCGGCTCGCCCCGCGTATCGACGCGCCGCGGGCGCCCGGCGCGGACCCAGCCGGACACACCCGCAGCGCGCCCGCCGGTGGAGCGTCCCGTCCCGCTGCGCCACGCGGTCTACGACGTCATCGCCGAAATGATCATCACTGGCGAGCTGTCGCCGGGTAAGCACCTGGTCGAGACCGATCTCGCGGCGCAGCTCGGCGTCAGCCGGCAGCCGGTCCGGGAGGCGCTGCAGAGGCTGCACACCGAGGGGTGGATCGACCTGAGACCGGCGCTGGGGGCCTTCGTCCACGAGCCCACCGAGGAGGAGGCCGATCAGCTGCTCGCGACCCGTACGCTACTCGAAGCCGAGTCGGCGAGGCTGGCCGCCCGGCGGGCGACGGCGGAGCACGTCGAGCGGCTGTGGGAGTTGCAGCGCGTGGGCGAGAAGGCTCTCCGCAACCCGGACCGGGAAGGTCTGGTCGCGGCCAACGCGGCTCTGCACGCGTACGTGGTGTCGATGTCGGGCAACATGGTGCTGGCCGAGCTGATCGCCCTGGTGGACCGGCGGGTGCGGTGGTACTACCGCCCGATCGCCCAGCTGCGCGCGAAGGAAGCCTGGGACGAGCACCGCGAACTCATCGAGGTGATCGCCAGCGGGAACAGCAGGCGCGCCGGCGAGCTGATGCGCCGGCACACCGAGCGCACCCGCGAGAGCTACCACCAGGTGGTCGCCGGGCGCCGTCTGTAGCGGCGCCCGGCGGAGCGCTCACTTGTACATCGTCTGGTTCATGGTTCCGGGCGCGTACGCGTCCGGGTCGACCCACACGTTGATCAGCGACGGCAGGCCGGACTCCCGGGCCCGCAGCAGGGCCGGTGCGAGATCCGCCGGGTCGCGGACCTCCTCGCCGTACCCGCCGAGCATCGTGGCGAACTGGTCGTAGCGTACGTCGCCGAGAGTGTTGCCGACCCGCGCGCGATCGGCGCCGTACTTGCGCATCTGGCCGTACCGGATCTGGTTCATCGATGAGTTGTTGCCCACCACACCGACGAACGGGAGATTGAACCGTACCATCGTCTCGAAGTCCCAACCGGTGAGACTGAACGCGCCGTCGCCGAACAGGCAAACCACCTCCTTGTCCGGCCGGGCGTACTTGGCCGCCAGGGCGAAGGGGACGCCGACGCCGAGCGTGCCCAGCGGGCCCGGGTCCATCCAGTGCCCCGGCGACTTGGGCTGCACCACCCCGCCGGAGAACGTGACGATGTCACCGCCATCCCCGATGAAGATGGAGTCTTCGGTGAGGAACTCGTTGATTTCGTGGGCCAACCGCAGCGGATGGATCGGGGTGGCCGCGGAGAGTTGGCGGGGCAGCCGCTTGTCGTATGCCGCCTTCTCTTCCGCGCGCAGTTCGGCGAACCAGGGTCGCCGGCCGGCCGCGCCGTTGTCGATGCGGCCCGAGGCGGCCTGAGTGACCGCCGCGAGAATCACCCCGGGGTCGCCGACGATGCCGAGGCTGACATCGCGGTTCTTGCCGACCGTGCGGTAGTCCAGGTCGATCTGCACCACCGTGGCGGCCTTGGACAGCCGGCGACCGTAGCCCATCCGGAAGTCGAACGGGGTACCGACGATGACGATGACGTCGGCGTTGTTGAACGCGTACCGCCGCGACAGGTGGAAGTGGTGCGGGTCGCCGGGTGGCAGGGTGCCGCGGGCCGAGCCGTTCATGAAGGCGGGAACGTTCAGTGTGCGGACGAATTCGATGGCGGCGTCGGTGGCGCGCGCGGTCCAGACCTGGGTGCCGAGGAGCACACACGGCTTCTTCGCCCGTACCAGGATGTCGGCCAGTTGCTCGATGGCCGCGGGGTCGCCGAGACTCCGGGTGGAGGCCCGGTAGTGGCCGGACTCCGGGATCTGGCAGTCGGCGAGCGCCACCTCGGCGTCGAGCACGTCGCGCGGGATCTCCAGGAAGGACGGGCCGGGCGCTCCGCTGTAACACTCCCGGAAGGCCATGGAGACCATGTCCGCCACCCGTGCGGTGTGCGGCACGGTGGCGGCGAACTTGGTGATCGGCGCCATCATGTCGACGTGCGGAAGGTCCTGCAGCGATCCCATCTTGTGCTGGCTGAGGGCGCCCTGCCCGCCGATGAGCAGCATCGGGCTCTCCGCGCGGAAAGCGTTCGCCACACCGGTCACCGCGTCCGTGGTACCGGGACCGGCGGTGACCACGGCACAGCCCGGTTTGCCGGTGACGCGGGCATACCCGTCGGCGGCGTGCGCGGCGACCTGCTCGTGCCGGACATCAACCACCTTGATGTCCTCGTCGACGCAGCCGTCGTAGATGTCGATGATATGGCCGCCGCACAGGGTGAAGATGACGTCGACCCCCTCCGCCTTGAGCGCCTTGGCCACCAGATGCCCGCCGGAGATGCGGCCCGGGTCGCCGCTGGGCTCCCGCAGGATCGGGTCCGCGTCGGGCTGGGTGACGGTCTGGACCATGGAACTCAACTCCTCTGGTTCGCCGCCGGCAACCGGTGTTCGGAGGAGGGTGACGGTGCCGCGGGTATGTGGTTCGGATGCTGTCGCCTGGACACTGTATACTGTATCGCGCCCATCGTGAAGTCTTTCCGTACTCAGGGCAGCGGCTCGAACTCGGCGACCGCGTCGATCGCCGTACCGTGTGGCGTATTGGCGGTCCGTTCGATCATGATTTCCACCAGGACCGCCCGGCTGGTCGCCACCGCCTCCTTGCGGGCCCACTCGATCGCCTCGCGGATCTCGTCCGGTGCCACGACCCGGCGGCCCGAGCAACCATAGGCTTCCATAATCTTGATGTTGTCGGTGCCGACGCCGTCGTAGTGGATGTCGACCTGGTAGTTCATGCCGTACCCGATCTCCGCCTGCCTTATCAGTCCCAGGTATTCGTTGTTCAGCATGATCAGCACGAACGGCACGTTGTACTGCGCGGCGACGGCCAGCTCCTCCACGAGGAACTGGAAGGAGTAGTCACCGACGATACCCACGACCTCGGCGGCGGGCTCGGTCTGCTTCAGTGCCTTCTTCACACCGATCGCGGCAGGTATCTCCCAACCGAGGGGACCGGCCTGCCCGCACACGTGGTACCGCCGTGGCTTGTGCACCTTCTGGTGCTGTCCACCCCAGATCTGGTACAGGCCGATGGCGGTCACGAAATAGGTGTCCGGTCCGAAGGCTTCATTGATCTCCTTGTACACCCGGGGTGCCTTGACGGGTACCGAGTCGAAGTCCTCGCGGCGGCTCAGTGTCTCGCGCAGCTCGCGCACCCGGGCCACCCACGCACCCGGCGTGCGGCCGGCATCCCGGCGCCTGGCCAGTGCGAGCATGGTCTGCAGGAACAGCTTGGCGTCGGCGACCACGCCCAGGTCCGGGCCGAAGACCTTGCCGATCTGGGTCGGTTCGATGTCGACGTGGATGAAGGTGCGGTCGCCACGGTAGACGTCCAACGCCCCCGTGTGCCGGTCGCCGAAGCGGGCACCGATGGCGAGCACCAGATCCGACTCCAGGAACGACGCGTTGCCGTACCGCTGCGAGGTCTGGATGCCGGTCATCCCGGCGTGCAGCGGGTGGTCGTCGTCCAGCGCACCCTTGCCCATCAACGTCACCTGGACCGGAACCTGCAGGTACTCGGCCAACTCGCGCAGGTACGCGCCGGCGTCGGCGCCGATCACGCCGCCCCCGGCCAGGATGAGCGGTCTCTGGGCGGCCAGCAGCAGATCCAGCGCCCGTTCGACCCGGGGCAACTGCGGCGGTACCGGCGCCACCGGCAGCGGCGCGTCGATGGTCGGGTCCCACTCGATCAGCTGCTGCTGCACATCGAGGGGCAGGTCGATGAGCACCGGTCCCGGCCGGCCCGAGCGGGCCACCCGGAATGCCTCGCGGAGGATCCACGGTACCTGCGCCGCCTCCTTGACCTGCACCGCCCACTTGGTGACCGGCCTGGCGATCTCGACGATGTCCACCGCCTGGAACGCCTCCTGGTGGAGCTTTGTCGACACCGCCTGGCCGGTGATGCACAGGATCGGGATCGAGTCCGCCTGCGCCGTGTAGAGACCGGTGATCATGTTGGTGCCGGCCGGGCCGGAGGTACCGATCGCCACACCCACGTTGGCGGTGACCCGGGCCCAGCCGTCGGCCATGTGGGTCGCGCCCTCCTCGTGGCGCACGATCAGGTGCTCGATGCCGCCGTCGGCCTCCAGCGCGTGGTACAGCGGCAGGATGGCGGCGCCTGGGCAGCCGAAGACAGTGTCGACACCCTCGGACCTGAGAATGTCGACAACCGCCCGCATGGCAGGAACTCTGGGCATGAACAAACCTCTCGGAGTGTATGGGTGGTCTAGGCTGCGCGCCCGGCGAACTGTTCGATCACCTTCAGCAGCGCGGAATGGTCCAGCGCGCCGTAGCCCGCGGCCCGGGCGGCGGCGACCAGTTGGGCGACAAGCCCGGACACCGGCAATGCGACACCGGCCTGCCGGGCGGCGTCGAGCACGATACCCATGTCCTTGTGGTGCAGGTCGATCCGGAACCCGGGCTGGAACTCGCGGGCGATCATCGAATCCCGCTTGAGATCGAGGATCCGGCTCGCGGCGAGCCCGCCGGCAAGGACGTCCAGACCCGCCTTCGCGTCGACGCCCGCCGCCTCCAGAAGGACGATGGCCTCGCTGACGAGAGCGTAGCTGCCCGCGACCACCAACTGGTTCGCGGCCTTGACGACCTGGCCCGCGCCGTGCCCGCCGACGTGCACGATCGTCTTGCCCAGTACTTCGAGTATCGGCCTGGCGGCAACGAAGTCCGCCTCGTCGCCACCGACCATGATGGACAGTGTTGCCTGCTGCGCACCGGCCTGCCCGCCGGACACCGGAGCGTCCAGGACGCGGATGCCGTGCCTGGCACCGGCGGTACCGATCGCGATCGAGGTCTCCGGCCGGATGGTGCTCATGTCGATCAGAAGCACGCCGGGCGCCGCGGTGGCCAGGACGCCACCCGCGCCGAGCACCACCTGCTCGACCTGCGGATGGTCCGGCAGCATCGTGACAACCACGGCCGCGTCGCGTACCGCCCCGGCGATGCTGCCGGCAGCCAGGCCCCCGGCGGCCACGAGGCGGTCCACCGACGCCGGCGCGACATCGTATCCGCTGACGCGGTAGCCCGCGGCCACGAGGTGTGCCGCCATGGGCGTGCCCATGATGCCCAGACCGATGAACCCCACTGCCGTCATGGCTGTCCTCTCTCGCCGCCTACTGCCGCGGACTCGCGCCGTACCCGGGAGCGGCGCGCCCGGGGGAGCCACCCGAAGCTGTCCACAGTGGACCGGCTCGGCGTGTACTCCAGACCCACGTAGCCGTCGTACCCGCCGGCGACCAGTCGCCCGAGGCAGCCAACGAGGTCGAGGGAGCCGGTGCCCGGCTCGTGACGGCCCGGCGCGTCGGCGATCTGCACGTGTCCGACGCGGTCGACGAGGTTCGTCGCGACCGCGTCGAGGTCCTCGCCGTTGACCGCCAGGTGGTAGAGGTCAGCCAGCAGGCGGAGGTTGCGCCGGTCCGGGATACGATCGATCACCGCGAGGGCGTCGCTGGCCGTACGCAGCGGGTACCGGGGTGCGCCGCTGAGCGCCTCGACCAGGACGACCGCGCCCACCCGGGAAGCCGCATCGGCGGCCACCGCGAGGTTCTCCGCCGCGGTGTCATCCTGCACGCGCGGGTCGGCGCCGTCGATCCGGTTGCCGTAGAGCGCGTTGAACGCGCGGCAACCGAGAGTGGCCCCGATGCCGACCGCCACGTCGACGCTGTCCCGGAACTCCTGGCCGCGTCCCGGCCAGGACAGCAGCCCCCGATCGCCACCGGGCATGTCGCCGGCGGCGAAGTTCAGTGCCACGAGCTGGACGCCGGCGTCCTGAACCGCCCGGGTGAACCGGTCGACATCCGCGTCCGGGGGAGTCGCCACAGCAAAGGGCCACCAGAACTCGACCGCGTCGAAGCCGGCATCGCGGGCGGCGGCCGGACGCTGGAGTACGGGCAGCTCGGTGAACAGGATCGACAAGTTGACGTCGAAGCGCGGTGTGACCCTCGCCACCGCGCCCGGCTCAGGAGCATTCTCGGCCACGGCCGTATCCTGTATGCAGTATGCGTCTAAGTCAAGAGTGGTCCCACGGACAGCATCGAGTACGCGGAGGTGGTGATGCTCCTGAGGTCCGCCGCGACGGTGGCCGACGCGATGATCCGCGCGCCGAAGGTCTGCGGCCGGGCGACCACCGTGGCCGAGGTGTGCGAACAGTTCCGCGACGACCACGTCCACGCGGTCCTGGTTGTCCACGACGGGAAGCTACTGTCCATTGTAGAGAGAAGCGACCTCGGCTCGGCGCCGGCGCACCTGGCCGCCCGGCTGGCCGGACGGCTGCACGGCAGGATCATCGGACCGGACGCGGACCTCGACGCCACCCGGCACAGTATGGCCGCGAGCGGGCGACGCCGGCTTGCCGTCGTCGACCGCACCGGACGCCTGCTCGGCCTGTTGTGTCTCAAACGCACCGGCACCGGATTCTGCTCAGACGCCGACGTCCAGGCCCGCGCCGACGAGCGCCGCCGGGAGGCGGCTGCGACACCCACCCCGGACACCACAACGAGGAGACATCATGTCTGAGGCATCGCGCCCGCCGCCAGCGCGGACCGCGAATCCCGGATCAGACCATCACCGTCGTTCGCACGCGATCCCGTCGTGGTCGCGGTCCAGGCGGGAGTTCTGCTTGTAGACCGACGCGCTGACGTAGAAGTTGGTGACCGGTTTGGTGGTACCGCGAACCTTGTCGCGGGCACCGGGACGCCCCACACCGTGCCGGTAGACGCGGTTCAGCTGAGTACAGTTGGCGAACCTGGTGGTCGTGGCCGCGTCCGCCTCGCCTGCGGCGACCCCGACGCCGCCCAGCAGGCAGGCCGTGACGGCGGCCACCGCGAGCGGCCTGGTGAGTGTCCATCCCATGACGGGAACCCTAGGAAGTCGGCTCGATCCCTGCGTGCCAAACGCCGGAGTTGTGGCCGATCGCACGCAGAACCAGCCACGTGGCTGACGGGTTCCGCGTCGACGGAACGCAGGCGCGGCGTCTCGGTAGGCCGATCGGCTGGCGTGGATCGTCCTTTGTGTACCCGCCGTCCAACCGTTGTCCGCTTGCGCCGCCGCAGCAGGGTGCGTCGGCACGGAATCGCCGGACGGGACGGCCGATCAAGAACCGCGTGGCACCGGACAGACCGTCCACTCGGAACGATCAGCGGGTGACAGCCGGTAACCACCGGACAAGCCTGGCGGGGTGACCTTGCCCCGGATATTCACGCTCGCCGCGACCGCCGCCCTCGCGCTGGTCCTCACCGCCGGATGCAATCCGTCCGGCTCCACACCGGAAGCCGCGCCGGCCACGACCACCGCCGCCGGACTGGTGCAGTCGCCGCTCGTGGCCGATTCACCCGCACCCGACTCACCCACGCCCGATGCGTCCACCGCGCCGTCGCCGTTGCCGCCGCCCAGTCCGACCCGGACCCGGACCGGCGCGCCGGCGACACACCGGACGAGCCCGCGGCCGAATACCACCACGAGGAAGCCGAGCCCCGCCCCGGCGCAGACCATCCACGGTGTGCACCCGGGCGCGTTCTGCTCCGAGCATGGCGCGTACGGGCTTACGGTCGACGGGGTGCTCATGCGGTGTAGCACCACGGCGACAGACAGTCGTTACCGGTGGCGCAGGGCGTAGCTCTTGCGCGATGGCCCCTGCTGATGTGTACTTGAAGGTACACATGTGCGCAAGTACACTCTCAAGTTACCAAGTGGCCTGGGGGTGTCGTGGTCGAGGAGAGGCCGGAGCCGGTCCGCCGCCTGCGGCGGGCGCAGCGCCGGGAGCAGATCCTGGCCGCGGCGACCGAAGCGTTCGCGCGCAACGGTTTCGCGGCGACGGGCCTCGACGATATCGCCGGGCAGGCCGGCATCGCCCGGGTGCTGCTCTACCGGCATTTCGATTCGAAGACGGATCTGTACCAGGCGGTTCTGGACCGCATGTGTGCCCGCCTGGAGGCGCACGTGGAGGAGCCCGTCGGCGGGTTCAGCGGCGCCAGCATCGACGGCCTGCTCGCCGCCGCGGTCGAGTCCCCGGCCGGGTTCCGGCTGCTGTTCCAGCATGCGCTCCGCGAGCCGGAGTTCAAGGAACGCATCGAGAAGTTCCGCACCGGCATCACCGCCGCGGCGTACCGGCAGATCTCGGCGATCGTGCCGGACGATGCTCTGGCGAGGTGGGCGGCGCAGCTGGCTCCGGTGGTGGCGATCGAGGCGATCATCGCCTGGCTCGACGCCGGGCAGCCCGACCCCACCCGGGCCGCCGGGCGGGTGCGGCGGGCGGTCATGGGCGTGGTCGGCGCTGCGGTGTCCGATGTGGACTGTTCCCTTCCCGACCTCGTACGCACGGAAGGACCAGCGTGATGACCGGTGCCCACAAGCCGAAGACACGCGAAACGCCAACCGCCCGGCAGAAGCGCGTGTGGGACAGGACTGCGGCCAGCTATGACAAGCAGATCGCCTTCTTCGAGCGGATCCAGTTCGGTGGCGGGCGGGAGTGGCTCGGTGAACGCGCGCAGGGCCGCGTCCTGGAGGTCGCGATCGGCACCGGCCGCAGCCTGCCCCACTACCGGGCCGACGCGACGGTCACCGGTGTCGAGTTGAGCCCCGGGATGCTCGCGATCGCCCGGCAGCGGGCCGCCGACCTCGACCGCGAGGTCGACCTGCACGAGGGTGACGCGGAGCACCTGCCCTTCGGCGACGCCTCGTTCGACACGGTGGTCTGCGCGCTGGCGCTGTGCACGATCCCGGCCCCCGCCACGGCGATCGGCGAGATGAGGCGGGTGTTGGTGCCGGGCGGCCGGCTGCTGCTGCTCGACCACATCGGCAGCAGTTGGCCGCCGGTGTACGCCGTGCAGTGGCTGCTCGAACGCCTGACCATCCGCGCCGCGGGCGAACACTTCACGCGACGGCAACTGCCTCTCGTGCGGGCCGCCGGGTTCGAGGTCGTGGCGGTCGAGCGGCTCAAGGCCGGTACCGTCGAACGCATTTTCGCCCGGAACCCGGAGCGCGAGAGCCGCGGCGGGTGACCGCGGCCGGCGCCGTCACACTCATCCGCGCACTGGGTGCCGGCTTGTCGGTCAGCCGGGTGAGTATGAGGCGCCGGCATTGCACCGTACCATGTGGTATGGTGGGGCTTGGCGGAGCCCTCGCGAATTCCTCGATGGAGGCTCCGTGCGACAGACCGTGAAATTGCTGGTTCTGATCCTGGGCGTGTTCGGTATCGCCATGGGGCTGCTGCTGCGGTTCTACGATTACCCGAGGCTCGCGGTCGTGCCACTGGATCCGCACGCCTCGCTGGTGCTGCACGGCACCGCGACCGTGGTCGACCCGGCCACCCTCAAGGTCCGGCAGGGCATACCGATCAGCGCGACCCTCGCGGTGCGGGGAAAGCTCGACGCGGCCGAGGTGCGGCCGTTCGGCAGCGTGGCCGTGTGGGACGTGGGCCAGGTCATCCGGGACGGATCCGGTGCGTTTCTCGGCGCCTCGGAGCAGGTGGTCTGCGTCGACCGCCGGACCGCGATGGCCGTGACGCCCTGTATGGAACAGCGGATCGACCACGACACCGGGGTGCGGGCCAGCGGACTGCAGCTGAAGTTCCCGTTCAACACGCGGCCGCACGACTACACGTTCTACGACTCGACCGCGCGCATGGCGCTGCCGGCCCGCTACGAGGGTACGGAGTCGCTGGGCGGGCTCACGGTGTACCGGTTCTTCCAGACGGTACCGGCGGTGAAGCTCGGCGACGTCGCCGCACCCGGCCGGCTGGTCGGGCGCAAAACCAACACGGTGGTACGCGCCGCGCGCATGTACGAGGGCGTACGGACACTGTGGATCGAGCCGTACACCGGTCAGGTGGTGAAGACGCAGGGTACGTCGCGCCAGTTCCTGCGCGGGCCGGACGGCCGGGATGGACTGACGCTTTTCCAGGCCAGCCTCGGGACCAGCGACGCCGCCGTGTACACCACCGTGGCCACCGCCAAGGTGCAGCGCGGTCAGGTGCAGATGATGTACGACCGTGGCCCGAGGCTTCTGATCTGCGTGGGCGGCGGGTTCTTCCTGACCGGGCTCACCCTTCTGGTCACCGGGATCCGGCCGGCCCGCTACCCGATCCGGCGGTTGGTCCGCCGGATGCCGAAGGAGGTCGCCGCCACGATCGGGTACTGAGTCGTATTCACTGCGCCCGGCGGCCGACGACCTTGGCGGCGGGGAACATTCCGGCCTTGGCGGTACCGGTGACCGAGTCGCCGTTGAAGTTGAGTTCCATGGTGGCGGTGACCTTGATCGGGCGGGTGATGTTGGATTTCCAGGTCAGTTTGTTCCCCTTCAGCTGCGGGTCGGTCAACGGCTGCTCGCCTTCCAGGTCGTTGCGGCTGACGCCGGAGATCTGGTCGGGGCCGTGCTGTACCAGTTCGAGTTCGAGCTTCTGCTCGCCCATGGGCGTGGCGATGGACAGGTTCCAGGTACCGGTCAGTGACATGGTGGTCCTTCCGTCAGGGAGGGCGTCAGGGAGAGGGCGTCAGGGAGAGGGCTTCGGTGGGGCACGCCTTGACCGCGGCCGTGACGGTGGCCAGCCGGTCGGGCGCGACGGTGTCGTCGAGAATGACGAGGGCGCCGTCGTCGGCGATCTCGAAGATGTCGGGTGCGGTGGCCTCACAGATGCCCGTGCCCTGGCACCTGGTCCGGTCGACGGTGACTCTCATGGTGGTGCTCACGGGGTGGTGACGGGGAGCGTTTCCCAGCCCCGAACGGTCGAGGTGGGTGCGAGGCGGGCACCGTCCATGTTGACCTGCCAGGTGGGGAACCGTTTCAGGATCTCCTCCAGGGCGACGATGCCCTCCAGCCGGGCCAGGGCGTTGCCCAGGCAGAAGTGGATTCCGCCGCCGAAGGTGAGGTGTTGGATGTCCCGGCGGTGGATGTCGAACTGTTCGGCGTTTTCGTAGCGCCGCTCGTCCCGGTTGGCCGAGGCCAGGATCGCCATCATGACGCTGCCCGCGGGGATGAGGGTGCCGAGAACCTCGACGTCCCGGGTGACGTACCGGCACATGAACGGTCCCGGCGGTTCGAGGCGCAGCAGCTCCTCGATGGCGTTCGGGATGAGCGCGTGGTTCTCGGCCAGTTGCCGGCGCTGGTCGGGGTGTTCGGCCAGGATCTTGCCGGCCCAGCCGATGAGGCGGCCGGTCGTCTCGTTGCCGGCTCCGGCGAGCACGGTCACGTAGGTGACGACCTCCTCTCTGGTCAGTCGCCGGGTGGTGCCGGTCTCGTCGACGAACTCGGCCTGGATCAGGTGGCTGATGATGTCGTCGCCCGGATTCTTGGTACGCCAGTCGATGTACTTGCCGAACGCGTCGCCGTCGAACAGCAGCTGCTCGTGGGTCATCGCGGTACCCGACTCGGTGCGCAGCGCCGCGTCGACCATGTCGCGGACGTTTTCCTGCTCGGTCTCGGGAATCCCCAGCAGCATGCCGATCGCCCGCATGGGTACCCGCGCGCCGAGGTCGGCGATGAAGTCGAAGCCACCCTGGCCGACGAGCGGGTCGAGTGCGTGGACGCAGAAGTCACGGATCTTGGGCTCCAGATCCGCGATGCGCTTCGGCGTGAACAGCCGGGAGAGCATCCGGCGGTGTACCGGGTGCACGGGTGGGTCCTCGAAGATGAGTACTCCGGACGGCATGTCCATGTCGGCCCGGATGATTTCGAGGATGTCCCCCTTGGCGCTGCTGAAGGTCTCGTGCTCGTGCAGGACCCTGGCGACATCGTCGAAGCGGCTCACGGCGAAGAAGTCGAGCTGCTCGTTGCGGTACAGCGGCGTCTCTTCGCGCATGCGGCGGTAGAGCGGGTACGGGTCGAGTACCAGGTCGTGATCGTACGGGTCGAAGTGCACCGCGGTGGATGGAGCGGACATGCTGCATACCTCACTGGTGGCGAGAAGCGGACTAGGATGCGTGGGGTTTGACCGCGTTGACGGCGCAGCTCACACGGAGGTCGAGGAATGGCATCGACGCGCAGGATCGGTGGACCGGAAGGGAAGAACCGTGGCGTGTTGCTCGATGCGGCGGAGGCCCTGATGCTGGAGGAGGGGTACGCGGCGGTGACGGCGCGGCGCGTGGCCAGCCGGGCCGGCCTGAAGTGGCAGCTCGTGCACTACTACTTCCGGACCATGGACGACCTGTTCCTCGCCATGTTCCGCCGCCGGGCCGAGGAGGGCCTGCAGCGCCACGCACGGGCGCTGTCCGCGCCGCGTCCGCTGCGCGCCTTGTGGGGGTTCAGCGTCGAGCCGGACGCGGTCGCGTTCACCATGGAGTTCGCGGCGCTGGCCAACCACCGCAAGGCGATCCGGGCGGAGATCGCCCGCTACGCGGAGCTGTTCCGGGCCGCGGACATCGAGGCCATGTCCCGGCTCGTGGAGCGCTACCACATCCCGGCGCAGGGGTGGCCGGCGTCGGTTCTGGCGGTCATGATGTCGAGCCTGTCCCGCATGGTGGTGATGGAGCAGGCGCTCGGCATGAGCGGCGGCCATCAGGAGACGCTCGCGATGGTCGAGGGCTTTCTCGACGAGTTCGAGCCGGACGACGCTCCGCCGGCCGGGTAGCGGATCGTCATTTGAGCAACGCTCCCGCGTCGATCGGCAGCGTCACGCCGGTGATGAAGCGGGCGTCGTCGGAGACCAGGAACAGCACGGCATTGGCCACGTCCTCCGCCTCGATCCATGGGGTGGGAAGGAGGTGCATCATCTGGGACACCATCGCCATGTCGTCCTGGGTCGGGTTCTCCAGGTCGGGCCGGAACATGCGATAGGTCATCTCGTTCATCAGCATGGGTGTGTTCACCTGGCTGGGATGCACCGAGTTGACCCGGATGTTGTATGGCGCGAGCTCCACCGCGAGGGTACGCATCACGCCGACCAGGCCGTGCTTGGCGCTGACATAGTTGCCGATGTTCGGGTGTGCCTTGAGCCCGCCCACCGAATTGGTCAGCACGAGCGCGCCGCCGCGGCCCCCCGCGACGATGTGCGGGATGGACGCCTTGGCGGTCAGCCAGACGCCGGTCAGGTTCACGTCGATGGAGTCGCGCCACAGCTTCTCGTCCATCGACTCCATCGCGGCGCCGTCCGCGGCGAGGCCGGCGTTGGCAACCACGATGTCGAGCCGGCCGAACTGCGCGACCCCTTCGTCCACAACGCTTTTCAGTGCGTCGAAGTCGCGCACGTCGCCCTGGGCGGCGACGATGCCCCGGCCCCGGGCCTTGACCTGCGCCACCGTCTCTTCCAGGTCCTCGGGCGTGGACATGGGAATGGGCACGCTGTCGACCTGCCGGCAGATGTCGAGGGCGATGATGTCGGCGCCCTCCTCGGCCATCCGTACCGCGTGGCTGCGGCCCTGACCGCGAGCCGCGCCCGTGATGAAGGCAACCTTGCCTTCGAGTCTTCCAGGCATGAGTGACCTCTTCCTCAACTGGGGACAGCGCCGCCAGCCGCCGCGCGGACGGCCGCGATGATTCCCTGATATCCGGTACACCGGCACAGGTTGCCGGACAGGCCCTCGCGGATCTCGTCGTCCGTGGGGTCCGGGTGGTCGCGCAGGAATGCGGTGACCGATATGACGAATCCGGGTGTGCAGAACCCGCACTGCAGCCCGTGGTGGTCGCGGAAGGCTTGCTGGACCGGGGACAGGCGCCCGTCGGGGGAGGCGATGCCCTCGATGGTGGTGACGTGTGCGCCGTCCGCCTGTACCGCGAACATCAGGCAGGCGCGGACGGCCTGCCCGTCCAGCAGTACCGTGCACGCGCCGCAGACGCCGTGCTCGCAGCCGAGGTGGGTACCCGTGAGCTGGCACCGCTCGCGCAGGTAGTCGGCGAGGGTGAGGCGGGGAGGTACGGTGGCGCGCCGGTTGGTGCCGTTGACCCGTACCCGGATCTCCATGTCAGGCACGGGCGGCCTCCTCGATGGCGCGTTGCCAGGCCCGGGCCACGACAACGGCCCCGACGCGGCGGCGGTAGCCGGCGGACGCGTGCAGTGCGCTCGGTGCCTCGTCCAGGTCCCGTACCGCCAGATCGGCGATGTCGTCGGCGGCGACCTCGCGGGCGGCCGC
>DATEJJ010001159.1:0-9273 GCA_035278125.1 Rugosimonospora sp. | reverse complement strand
TGATGCCGGCGGCCCGGCGGAGCAGGAACGCGCGCTCGGCGGCGTTGCGGGCCAGCGCGGCGGCGCGCTCGAACTCGACCCGGGCCTCCGCGTACCGGCCCACCTTGGCGAGCAGGTCCCCGCGTACCCCCGGCAGCAGGTGGTAGTCGCGCAGTGCCGGGTCGGCGACCAGCGCGTCGACGAGGTCCAGCCCGGCCTGCGGGCCGCGCGCCATGCCCACCGCGACCGCCCGGTTGAGCCGCACCACCGGTGTCGGCAGCAGGGTGGCCAGCGCCTCGTACAGCGTGGCGATCTGCGCCCAGTCGGTGTCGGCCGCGGTCGCCGCCTGCGCGTGGCAGACCGCGATGGCCGCCTGCAGCACATAGGGGCCAAGCTGTCGTCGGGGGTGCTCGCCTGCCTCCCGGGCGCGCAGCATCGACGCGAAGCCGCGCTGGATGAGCAGGCGGTCCCAGCGGCCGCGGTTCTGCTCGTGCAGCAGCACTGGCTCGCCGTCAGGCCCGGTCCGGGCGGCCTGCCGGGATGCCTGGATCTCCATCAGCGCGACCAACCCGTGCACCTCGGCCTCGCGCGGCGCGAGCCGCGCCAGCAGCCGGCCCAGCCGCAGCGCCTCCAGGCACAGCCCGGGCCGGATCAGGTCGTCCCCGGAGGTGGCCGAGTACCCCTCGTTGAAGATCAGGTAGATGACTTCGAGGACCGAGGACAGCCGGCCGGCCAGCTCGGCCGGCGCCGGCAGCTCGAACGCCACGCCCGCGTCGGCCAGGGTCCGCTTGGCCCCGGCGATGCGCTGGGCGATGGTCTGCTCGCTGACCAGGAAGGCCCGCGCGATCTCGGCCGCCGTCAGGCCGCCGACCAGGCGCAGGGTCAGCGCCACCCGGGCCGGCGTGGCCAGCAACGGGTGGCAGGAGATGAACATGAGCCGCAGTACGTCGTCCGGCCGCACGTCGTCCGGCCGCGGTGGCTCCGCCGGGTCCGGCTGCCGCTCCAGCTCGCGGGCGAGCTGCTCCCGCGCCCGCCCGAGCGTCTGGGACCGCCGGATGTGGTCGACGCCGCGCCGCCTGGCTACGGCCATCAGCCAGGCGCCGGGGTTGTCCGGTACGCCCTCGCGCGGCCACTGTTCCAGCGCGGCCACCAGCGCGTCCTGGGCCAGCTCCTCGGCCAGGCCGACATCGTGCACCAGCCGGGTCAGCGCGGCGATGATCCTGGCGGACTCCAGCCGCCAGACCGCGTCGACCGTGCGATGGGCGTCCACGACCGCTCCGATCTGCGCGCGGCCCGGACCCGGCGGGCGAGCCCGGGCCGCGCCCGCGCGACTAACCGAAGACCTCCTGGATCACGCTCTCGCCGTCGCCGACGATCCGGCGGAACCGGCGGGTCAGCTCGATCGCCTCCTCCTGGGACGTGACCTCCACCAGCGCGAAGCCGGCGGCGGCCTCCTTGGACTCGGCGAACGGGCCGTCGGTCACGGTGATCTCGTCGCCCACGGATGTCACCGTCACGCCGGTGGGCGCCAGGCCGCCGGTGGCGAGCAGGATCCCCGCGGCGGTCAGCTCCTCCACGAACTTCGCCATCTCGGCGAACAGCTTCTCGTCCGGGCGCTGGTCGGACGGCTTCGTGATCATCAGGTACCGCATCGGACTCTCCTTGTCGGGTCGCGGTGTGCTGTTCCGCCGTGGCGTCGAGCCAGCCTATGTGACAGGGAACGGCGATCTCCGCGGACTCGCGTTCCCTGTCAGATCGGCGGACCGACGGACCGGCGAGAAGCGACTTGGCCCGATTCGAGAAAGGTACCGCGATGACCATCACCGAGATCCGTACCGCCGGGTACGCCCCCGCCGTCTCCACCCGTACCCTGCTGGGCTGCGGCGCCCTCGCCGCTCCGCTGTGGGCGGCGGTATCGCTGGCGCAGGCGGCCACCCGCCCCGGCTTCGACCTGACCCGCCACCCGCTGAGCGCACTCAGTGACGGCTCGCTCGGCTGGCTGCAGATCACCAACTTCCTGGTGGCCGGCGCGCTCACCGTCGCCGGGGCGGTCGGGCTGCGCCGGGTCCTGCGGGGTACCCCCGGCGGCACCTGGGCACCGCGCCTGGTGCTCGTCAACGGAGTCGCCATGATGGCGGCCGGGGTGTTCGTGATGGACCCGGCCGACGGCTTCCCGGTGGGTACCCCGGCCGGTATGCCGGCGGCGCTCAGCTGGCACAGCTACGGGCACATGGCGTGCGGTACCGTCGCGTTCACCGCGCTGATCGCCGCCTGCTACGTGCTGGGCCGGCACTACCGCCGGGCCGGGCAGCGCGGGTCGGCCGTCGCGTCCCGGGTCGCCGGTACCGCGCTGCTGGTCGGGGACCTCTGGGCGATGGGCGGCGGCAAGGCCGGCTCGCTCACGCTGGCGGTCGGCGCGATCACCGCGATGCTCTGGGTGTCGCTCGCCGCCGCGCGCTACCGGTCCCGCGGCTGACCGGGACCATCCGCCCCGTCGAGTACCGGCGCGACCATGGCGAACGCCTGATCCACCAGGTCCGCCAGGTCGCCGCCGGGCTCGGCGTACGCCCACCGGCGCAGCGCGGTCTGGAATGCGGCCAGCGCGACCCCGGCGGTGAGCGCGGGGCGCAGGTCGGTACCCGGATCCAGCCCGCTGCGCCGGCCCAGCGACCCGGCCATGTCGGCCTGCAGTGCCGCCTGCCGCTCCAGGAAGCGGGCCAGCAGGGTCGGCGTCTCCAGCATCAGCCGGGTGATCTGGCGGGTCTTCCCGGGATGCTCCACCGCCTTCGCGATGAATCCGGTCAGCGCGTGGCGCAGCGCCACCGCGACCGGTTCGGCCGCCGGCCGCGCCCGCAGCTCCGCGCACATCTCCTCCCCGGCGGCGGTGAGCACCTGTACCACCACGTCCTCCTTGGACTGGTAGTAGCGGAAGAAGGTGCGGCGGGAGACGCCGGCGGCGGCCACGATCTGCTCGACCGTGGTCTGCTCGAACCCCTGCGCGGCGAGCAGCCGCAGCGCGGCGTCGGCCAGCTCGTCCCGGACGAGGTCACGCTTGCGCTCGGCCAGGCTGCGCGCGGGTACCGGGGTGGGATCAGGCACACCCGAATGGTACCGAGCGCGGCACTGCGGGCCGTGCCTGGCAGCCGGTGCCTAGCTCCAGCTGGCGCTGGACCAGTAACCGTCCGTCCAGCTGCGACCGGTCCAGCTCCGCCCGGTCCAGCTGCGGCCGGTCCAGGA
This sequence comes from Rugosimonospora sp., assembly GCA_035278125.1. Classification (GTDB taxonomy): domain Bacteria; phylum Actinomycetota; class Actinomycetes; order Mycobacteriales; family Micromonosporaceae; genus DATEJJ01. The sequence continues at coordinate 6,057 of DATEJJ010001159.1, read as the reverse complement.
GCCGCCGGAGAAGGTGAAGGACTGGACGGCCCAGGGGGTACCGGCCCAGTCGGTACCGGTGAAGCCGGCGCCACCCCAGCTCCGGTGGTTCCAGACGCTGCCGGTCCAGGCGGTACCGGCCGACTCCCGCGCCGCCCAGCTGGCCGCCGTCCAGGACTGGCCCATGATGTCCTGCTCGCCGTGCAGCTCGATCCCCGTGACAGGGTCGCGGACGAAGGCGGTACCCCGGGACGCCTCCAGGCTGCCGGTACCGGTCGCGGCGGTCCAGGTCTGCGCCGCGCCGACCGGGGTGGCCGTGGTGAGCGCCGCCTGCAGGTCCAGCTCGCCCGCGCCCTGCGCCAGCGGGTTGCCGCTCAGCGGGGCGAGCTGCGGGTTGAGCCTCGTCGCGGTACCGGTCAGCAGGGCCTTCACCTGGTCCGGGGTGAGGTTGGGGCGCTGCTGCAACAGGAGTGCCGCCGCGCCGGACACCACGGCGGTCGCCTGCGAGGTGCCGCTGCCGCGGAAGAACCGCTGGCTCGCGTCGTTGGGGATCAGGCCGGTCGGGTAGTTCACGTCGATGTACGAGTTGGGGTCGCGCAGCGAGGCGATGGAGCGCCCGGGCGCGAGCAGGTCGGGGTGGCGTACCGCGCTGCCGCCGGTGCTGAACGAGGCGACCAGGTCGTCGGCCCGGCCGCTGGTGCCGTTGGAGTCGGCGGCGCCCACGGCGATCACGTACGGGTTGGCGGCCGGCATGCTGACCGCGGTGTGTGTGACGCCGTCGTTGCCGGCGGCCGCCACCACCACGATGCCGTTGCGCCAGGCCGCCTCGACCGCGTGCGACAACGGGTCCAGCCGCTCATCCTGCACGGAGTCCGTACCGAAGGAAAGGTTGAGCACGCGGATGTTCAGCCCGGGGTCCGCGCGGTGGGTGACCACCCAGTCGATCCCGGCGATGACCTGGGACACGTCCACGGCGCCGTCGGCGGCGGCCACCTTGACGTTGACCAGTGTGGCGTCCGGCGCCATCCCGACGAAGGACTTCTCCGCCGCCTTCTGCTCCTTGCCGGCGGCGATGCCGGGGTCGCGGCCGGCGATGATGCCGGCCATGTGGGTACCGTGCCCGAACGAGTCGAGGTAGCGCAGGGTGGGCGAGGGTGACTCGAACGACAGGTCCGGGCCGTTGACGATCTTGCCGGGCGTGTTCAGCCCCTGCACCGGGCTGATCCCCGAGTCGATCAGGGCCACCCCGATCCCCCTGCCGGTCAGGTTCTGCTGTTTGGCGTCCTGCATGCCGAACGCGGCGAGCGCGCCGGTGAGCGAGTCCACGCTGTACATCGAGAACGGGTCGCCGTCCGGCTGCCACTTCTGGCCGGCCAGGTGCACCTGAGCGTCGGCGGTCACCCCGGCCACCCCGGGCGCGACGCGCAGCGCGGCCAGCCGGGCGGACGGCACCCGCGCCAGTACCGTGTCGGTGCCGCGCAGCACCGCGGTGGCGGTACCGCCGTCGCGGGCGACCAGGGCGGCGACCGCAGCGGCGGCGCCGGGTCGGCACTGCACGATGACGGCGGTCGGCGCGGACGCGGCGGCGTAGCCGGGGGCGGCACCGGTGGTCGCGATGGCCACGACCGCGGCACCGAGTACGCACGCCAACAGCCGCTCCCGCATGCCCACTCCTTCACACAATCCGCATTTCGGACTCGTCCATAGTGGGCCGGACGGTGGAGGGGCACTGTCATCCGGTTGGACAATCCGCAGGGTGGCCGCGGTCGCAGCGGGCAATCCTCAACCGCATACGCGCCCGGCCGATGGGGGAAGGTCACGCTCGCTCGGGAGGATGCGGTGGAGTCGATCCCTGTACATCCTCTACCGGGTGATGCGCACCCGACGGGGCACGGGTGGTGGCGCCGCCCCGACGGCCGGGTGATCGTGCTGAGCGCGGTGCTGGCGCTCGCCGCCGTGGGCGTGCAGTGCATCTGGCTGCGCGACGGCTTCCCCGCCCTGACCCGCGACGGCCTGGCCGTGGGGTTGCTCACCGCCGCTTTCGCGCTGTGCGAGCGCTTCCTGGTGGTCTTCCCGGTACGCCGCGGCTCGCACTCGATCAGCCTCAGCGAGATCCCGTTGGTGCTGGGCCTGATCGCGGTACCCCCGGAGCACCTGGCCCTGGCCCGGGTGCTGGGCGGCGCGCTCGGGCTGGTCCTGCTGCGCCGCCAGTCGGGCAGCAAGCTCGGCTTCAACCTCTCCCTGTACGCGGTCGAGGCGAGCGTCGCCAGCCTGGCGTTCGCCGTTGTCGCCGGCCCGGCCGGCCAGCTCGGCCCGCGCGGCTGGCTCGGCGCGTTCATCGCGACCCTGCTGGCCAACGTGCTGTCCATCGTCCTGGTCACCGCGGCGATCGCGCTGCACGACGACGCCGGCGCGTGGCGCGCGCTGCTCCGCTCCGACCTGCGCCGCGACCCGCAGCTGCTGATGGTGGCGGTGACCACGAGTCTGGCCCTGGTGACCGGGCTGGTGGTACACGCCGACACGCGGGCCGGGGTACTGCTCGGCGTGTTGGCGCTGGCCGCGTACGCCGCGTTCCGCCGGTACGCGCAGCAGACCCAGGGGCACGCCCAGGTGGAGGCGCTGTACCACTTCACCAAGGCGCTGGACGGCTTCCTCGACCAGGCCGAGGTGACCCGGATCGTGCTGGCCGGGGTGCGCGACCTGGTACGGGCGGAGAGCGCCGAGCTGATCGTGTGCGTACGCGAGGACGCGTCCGTACTCCGGGTGCAGATGTACGGCCAGGACCAGGTGCGTACCGGCCACGCACCGCTGCCCCGGGTGGGCTGGTGGCTGCCGGCCCAGGCGGGTACCCCGGTACTGCGCCCCGCCGGTACCGCGCAGCTGCCGGACGGTTCGTTCGTGGACGGCATGGCGGTACCGCTGGCCATCGGGCACGCCACCTGGGCGGTGCTGCTCGTCTCCGGCAGCCTGCCCGACATCCCCACCTTCGACGGGCAGCACCTGCGGCTGCTGCAGGCGCTGGCCAACCACGCCGGGGTGGCGCTGACCAACGTCCACCTGGTGGACCGGCTGCGCCACATCGGCCTGCACGACCCGGTCACCGACCTGCCCAACCGGCGCCAGTTCCAGCTGGACATCGAGGCCGCACTCGCCGAACCGGCCGGTACCGCGGCGGTCTTCCTGCTGGACCTGGACCGGTTCCAGGAGGTCAACGACGCACTCGGGCACGACACCGGGGACGGGCTGCTGGGCGAGATCGGCGACCGGGTACGCGCGCACGTGGCCGGGCGGGGCAGCGTGGCCCGGCTGGGCGGGGACGAGTTCGCGGTGCTGCTGCCCGGGATCAGCCTGCGCGAGGCCGCGGTGGACGCGGCGGACCTGCTGCGCCAGGTGGTGGAGCAGCCGGTACCGGTGAGCGGGCTGGCGCTGACCACCCAGGCGAGCGTGGGCGTGGCGCTGGCCCCGGCGCACGGCAAGGACGCCAACCGGCTGCTGCAGCGCGCCGACGTGGCGATGTACGCGGCCAAGCGGGACCGCTCCGGGGTGCGCGTGTACCGGCCCGAGGACGACCAGAACTCGCACCGCCGGCTGGCGCTCATCGCCGACCTGCGCGACGCGGTGCACCGGGGTGCGCTGCGGGTGGCGTACCAGCCGCAGGTGGATCCGGGTACCGGGCGGGTGCTGGGCGCGGAGGCGCTCAGCCGCTGGCCGCACCCGAGCGGCCCGGTGCCGCCGGACCGGTTCATCCCGCTGGCCGAGCGCTGCGGGCTGATCCGCGCGCTGACGCTCAACGTGCTGGAGTCGGCGCTGCTCGCCTGCCAGGGCTGGCGCGCGTCCGGGTACGAGCTGGCGGTCGCGGTGAACCTGTCCCCGCACAGCTTCGACGACGCGGCGCTCACCGACCAGGTGGCCACGCTGCTGGCGAAGACGGGGGTACCGGCCGGTGCGCTGACCCTGGAGATCACCGAGAACGGCGTGATGGACAACCCGGCGCAGAGCGCGGCGACGCTGCACGCGCTGCGCGCGCTCGGGGTGACGCTGTCCATCGACGACTTCGGCACGGGCCACTCGTCGCTGGGGCGCCTGGCCGACCTGCCGATCCAGGAGATCAAGATAGACAAGAGCTTCGTGCGCGGGCTCACCCACGACCGGGGCCGCCGCGCGGTCACCGGCACGGCCATCCAGCTCGCCCACACCCTGGACCTCACGGTCGTGGCCGAGGGCGTCGAGGACATCTCCGAGTACGAGTACCTGCGCGACCACGGCTGTGACCGGGTGCAGGGCTACTACACCTGCCGCCCGCTCCCGCCGGAGCAGCTCATAATCTGGCTACGCAATATGTCCTAGCTGGTTCGCTCCGCTAGCCGGTTCGCTTCGCGAAGCGCTCTGGTGCGCCGCCTTCCTCCGGCGGGCAGCCGCCGCCGTTGGTCGCGGCCGTGCCGCCTCCGTCCAGGCGACGCCGCGCTTCGCTGCACTCACTGATTCGCTGCGCGAAGCGCTCTGGTGCATCGCCTCCGTCCAGGCGACGCCGCGCTTCGCTGCGCTCACTGTTCGAGGATCTCGTCGACGACGCTGTCCAGGAGGGCGTGGCCGCCGGCGGCGGAGAACCGGGCCTCGTCCAGCGCGACCCGGCCCGCGGCGAGCGTGGCCGCCCGGCCCGCCTCGGTCTCCGGGGGCAGCGGGAGCCGGTACCGGTCGCGCAGCCAGTCGACCGTGAACAGGATGCGTACCGCCAGCTCGGGGCGGTCCGCGACGAGCAGGCCGGCGACCGCGTCCAGGGCCATCGCCAGGTCCTCGTGGTCACCCAGCCGGTGCCACCGGCCCAGCGCCGCGGTCAGCAGCCGCAGCGCCTCGGCCCGGTCACCGCCGGCCTGTGCCACCAGGCCCAGCTGGTACTGCGCGGTCGCCTCGCCGAACACGTCGCCCACGGTACGGCTGAGGGTGAGGCTCTCCGCCAGCGCCGTACGCGCCGCGTCCAGCTGGCCCTGCGCCCGCCGCACCTGGCCCAGGCACTCCAGGCTGAGCAGGATCCCGCGGGTGTTGCCGGCCGCCCGCTCCAGCGCCAGGCACTGGTTCGCGTACTCCTCGGCACTGTCCACATCGCCCAGTCGCAGCGCCAGCTTGGTCAGGTTGCCCAGCGCGATCGCGGTACCCTGCGGCTGGTCCAGCTCCCGCCAGCTGGCCAGGCTGTGCTGGAAGTGCTCGGCCGCGCGGGGGTACGCGCCGGCGCCGATCGCCGCGATACCCAGCGCGTTGCGTGCCTGCGCACTGGCCTGCCGGTCCCCGTGCTCGTCGGCCAGCCGGAGGCTCTCCTCCCCGAGCGCGGTGGCCGCCTCGTGCTCGGTCAGCGTGGCGGCCAGGATCGCGGCGGCGTACAGCAGGCTGGTCCGGGTCCCGGCGGGCAGCTGGTGCGGCGCGGCGAGCACCTGGTCCAGCCACTCCCGGCCCTCCCGGATGTGGCTGCCGTTGCGCCAGTACCGCCACAGCCCCAGGCAGACCCGCGCGGCTCCGGCCACGTCGCCGCCGGCCAGGGTCCACATGAACGCGGCGCGCAGGTTGCGGTACTCCTGGTCCAGCCGCTTGGCCCAGTCCGCCTGATCCGGCCCGGTCAGCCCGGCCGCGGACTGCTCGGCCAGCTCGATGTGGAACGCCGCGTGCCGCCGGTACGCCGCGTCGCAGTCCGGCTGGGCGGCCAGCCGCTCGGCCGCGTACCCCCGGATGGTCTCCAGCATCTGGTACCGCGCCGCACCGTCCGGGTCGGGTTCGATCGCGAGCAGGCTCTTGTGTACCAGCGCGGCCAGCCGCTCCTCGATACCGTCCACTGTAGACACGTCGGGCGGCGCCACGGCGCGCGCGGAGGCCACGGTGAACCCGCCGGCGAAGACCGCGAGCGTGCTGAACAGCCGCTGGTCCGGCGCCGCCAGCAGGGTGTAGCTCCAGTCGACGGCGCCGCGCAGGGTCTGCTGCCGCACCGGCCGGTCCCGCGGCCCCGGCCCCAGCGCGTCGGTGTGCTCGCACAGCTGGCGCAGCAGGGTCTGCGGCGCCGCCTGGTCGGTACGCGCGGCGGCCAGCTCGATG
>DATEJJ010001158.1:0-3883 GCA_035278125.1 Rugosimonospora sp. | reverse complement strand
GGCGGGCTCGGCGCCGTCGTCGGCCGGCGCGTGCGGCAGCTCCTCGGCGTTGTCGAAAATCAGGAGCCAGCGAGGGTACGGCTCGCCGCGCGAGAGGGTGGCCCGGACCAGCTGGGCGCCCTCCGCGTTGCCCGGCGGCATGGCCAGGCCGAGCTGGCCGCCGAGTTCGTGCAGGGCCTGGTCCGCGTTGGCGATGGAGTCGGCGTCGATCCACCAGACCACGTCGTACGCGGACTGGTAGCGGTACGCGTACTCCAGCGCCAGCTGGGTCTTGCCGATGCCGCCCGCGCCGTGCAGCACCACCGGCGCGGAGCGCGCCTGCGGCGAGCCGACGTCCCGGCGCAGCCGGCTGCGCAGCTGGTCCAGCAGCCCGATCCGGCCGACGAACTGGCTGTTGCGCGCCTGCAGCACGCGCATCACCCGCGGCCCGTCGCCGGGGAAGCGCGGCGCCCGGCGCAGCTGCTCCTCGCTCGGGGCCGGCATGCCGACCAGCTTGAGGATGCGGTCCGCCGCGTCCGCCGCGGCCAGGCCGCCGACCCGGGTGGCGTGGTCGCCGGTCAGCGGGGTGGAGGAGGAGCGCGGGTCGGTCACGTACACCACCAGCGGGGTACGCGCGTCGGTGGTGCGCCACGGTGCCAGCGGGCGTTCGTACGGTCCGGTGTGGATGACCAGTTGCCGGGCCATCGCGGCGGGACCCTCCGGCTGTGCCTCCGGCCCCGGATCGTGTACCGCCACCCCGGCGTCCTTGAGGAGCACCCCGATCCACTCCGCCCAGACCACGCCGTCCAGGTCGTACCGGAGCGTCACCTCGCGCTCCTGCTGGGCGGCCAGGCGGGTGAACTGTTCCAGCAGGCGCAGCCGGTCCCGGGGGTCCAGCGCCGGCATCTGGGTGACCCGCCCGTCGGACACCGCCGCGGTCACCGCCTCGAACGCGGACAGCAGCCCGACCGTACCCGGCTCGTCGCCGACGGTCGCCAGGATCTCCTCGTACGCGTAGAAGGACTGGTACGGCACCCGGGTGCGGGCCCAGTACCGGGTCTGCTCCTCGGCGCTCAGCGCGGCCGGCAGCCCGCCGAAGCGCTGCCGGGCCACGGACAGGCCGACCTCCACCTTCTCCTTCTCCGCCGCGTCGATCCGCATCGGCACCGGCAGTACCCGGATCTGCCGCGGGGTACGGCGCTGGCTGATCTGCTGCGCGATCGTGGCGGTACCCTCGATGCCCTGCTCGCTGAGGGTGAAGCAGGCCACCACGGTGTCCGGCAGGTGGACGGTGCAGATGTCGGCGACGTCGCTCCACCCGGTGCGGCTGTCGATGAGCGTGAAGTCGTACGCGCGCTTCATGTCCGCGCGCAGCTCGTCGAAGAGGAAGCCGCCGCCCAGGTTGGCGTAGAACTCGTCCCAGTTCAGCCCGGCGATGTTGGCGGTGTAGTCGGGGTTGTGCCGGCCGGCGGAGAGGAAGTCCAGGGTGCCGCCGTCGCGCCAGCGCCGGTCCAGCGAGAAGCAGTAGCGCTGCACGCTGGCCAGCTCGCGGGCGAGTTGCTCGGGGTCGGCGGTGCGCGCCGCCTCGGCCTCGAACTTGCGGATCAGGTCGATCACGCCGGCGCTGCTGGTCAGCATGCCCGGACTGAGGAACGGCCGGAAGAACCGGTGCAGCCCGGGGGACTCCAGGTCCCAGTCGACCACGAGCACGCGGTACCCGTTGGCGGCCAGTATCCACGCCACGTTGGCCAGCGCCATGGTACGCCCGGTCCCACCCTTGAACGAGTAGAACGTGACCACCTGGCCGTCGCGCTGGTCGCTCATTCGAATTCTCCGTTCGCTTCGCTGCGCGCCTTGTGCGCGGCCTTCCCTCGCCGCCCCGAAACCCCGGGCTGCGCCCGGCGGGGCAGCTCAGTCCAGGCCGCGCGGCGCTCCGCTCCGCTCACTCGTTCGCCTCGCTGGTGGATACGATCCGGGGGCGGGCCGCGAAGCGCTTGGCCGGGAGCTTGACCGGGCGTCGTGTGGCGAAGCGCCGGCGGGCCTCGCGGAGGACATCGCGGAAGAACGGGTCGAAGTCGTCGGTGCGGTGCAGTACCGCCGGCGGGTGCCGGCCGGGCGGCGAGTACGCCGGGTTGCGGACCGACACCTCGGCCAGGGCCAGCGCCTCCCGGTGCTGGCCCGCCTGCCACTTGTCCCCGCAGGCGACCAGCGCCGGCACCATCCACTGTGGAATGACGCGGAGCACGTCGGCGAGGCGCCGCTGGCCCGGCGGGTCGCGGGCGATCCATGGATCGATGAGCAACACTCCGGGGCACTCCTCGACCGGCGGCTCGGCGGCGCTGCAGTCGACGAACCGGGGCACGTACACGTCGGGGTTGACCAGCGCGGCGACCTGCTGCACGAGCGGCTCCGGGTGCTCCGGTGTGAACGGACTCCACTCGGTGGCGGTGCTGCCGTACCAGGCGGACGAGCCCAGCATCTCGGTCCAGGTGGGTGCGAGCACCGCGACCAGGAACGTCCCGGTCGGGCGCGGGTGCAGCGGCTGCCACTCCGGCGGCAGCTGCCGGGCGGCGGGCCGGCCGTCGACCAGCCCGGCGATCCACTCGCTCAAGGCCGCGAGGGCGCCGCGGTACGCGCCGGAGGTGGCCGCGTCGGTGCGGCGGCTCAGTGACAGCAGGCCGTACTTCGCGTAGTCGGGAACCTTCGGCACCACGATGAGCGCGGCCTCCACGGCCGCCGGGTCGAGCGTGGTGGAGTGCTCCCACAGCACCGGTACGATGCGCCGCTCCGCGTCGGGTACGTGGTCGGCGAAGGTGATGCGCTGTACGCGGACCCAGTCGTCGCCGGGGTACGAGTCCGAGTACAGCGCGAGGAACGAGCCGGCGGTCGTCACCGCGGGCAGGGTACGGGCGTTCAGCGGCGCGGTCGCACCCTGGCAGGGGTGGAACAGCCCGCGCGGCCCGGTACCGGCGGGGGCGTGGGCGGCCACCGCACGGGACAGGTCCTCGCACACCTTGCGTACCCAGTAGTCCGGGTCCTGGGCCGCCGTGGCCTCGCCCGGCAGCTGCTCGATGGGGTGGGCATGGCTGAGGAAGAAGTACGGCCCAGCGTGCTCGGTGGCCGCGTCTGTCATCGCCGCGTGACCCTCCCTGCCACCGGTGCGTGGCTTGGCCATGACAATACGGTGACCGCGGGCGGATCGGCCAGATGCGAACGATCAGCGGTACGTGGCCATCCACCTGACGGCGAAGTCAACCGCCGACCGCACGGCCACCAGGCGCGCCTGTGCCCCGCCGACCCGGCCCCGGGCCACGGTCTCGTCGCTCGCCTCGAGATGCTTGCCGAGCCGGTCGAAGTCGCCGTCGTCCAGGTCGACGTCGGTGTACTCGTACCGCCTGCGGGCCGGCCCGGTGCCGACGAAACAGTGGTACCGCCGCGTGGGCGGGTCGGGTCGGCGGTACTCGGCGAGGTGGAACGCGGTACACACCCGGTACCCGACGCCCAGCAGCAGGATGGCGGCATCGGCGTCGTACAGCGCGCCCAGCGGCGAGTCCGGGCCCAGGTGGCAGTCGGGGCGGTGGCCGGCCATCAGCTCGCGCGCGGCCGGCCCGAGCGCGGCGAACGAGGTCTGTGGATGCGTGCTGCGGACGCTCTCCGGGTGCCGGCGTATGTGCTCGGCGAAGGCGCCCATCCGGAACGACGGTGTCGTCGCCGGGTCGAACCCCTCCATGCTCCGGAGGTACCGGTCCACGCCGGCCCGGTCGAGCCCGGCGGTGGCGGCCCGGAAGCTCGGGCTCGTGGTGGAGTTGTTCGCGGTGTGTGCCGGTACCACCAGACAGGCCCGGTCCCCGGCCACCGTGCGCAGCGCGGACCGCAGGGTCGCGGCGCCGCCGGCCGCCGCCCC
>DATEJJ010001157.1:0-6527 GCA_035278125.1 Rugosimonospora sp. | reverse complement strand
CTGCTGGTGCTGCTCACGGTGGCCGGCGGCGCGGGCGTCGCGGCCGCCGCCACCCTGCGCCTCCGCTCGACCGCTCCGGCCCGGGCACCGATCGAGCCGATCGCGGCATGACGGGCGATAGGGTGGGCGCTATGACCGAGGCACCTGTGCGGCTCGAAACCGGCGACCCGGCTCCCGACTTCAGCCTGCCGACCGATACCGGCGAGACCCTGTCCCTCAGTGACCTGCGCGGTCAGCGGGTCGTCCTGTACGCCTACCCGGCCGCGATGACGCCCGGCTGCACCAAGCAGGCGTGCGACTTCCGCGACTCGCTGGGCTCGCTGCGCGCCGCGGGGTACCAGGTGGTCGGGATCTCGCCCGACACGCCGGCCAAGCTGGCCAAGTTCCGGGAGCGCGACATGCTCACCTTCCCGCTGGTGTCCGACGAGAACAAGAAGGTGCTCACCGCGTACGGCGCGTACGGCGAGAAGCAGCTCTACGGCAAGACCGTCACCGGGGTCATCCGGTCCACCTTCGTGATCGACGAGAAGGGTCACATCGAGCGGGCGATGTACAACGTCCGTGCCACCGGACACGTCGCGAAACTTCTGCGCGATCTGGCAAGCTGATCGCGTAACGGCACTGAGCAGGCGTAATGTGCCGGTAACCGATCTAGCGTAAGGTCCCGGCATGGCGGACATCTTCGACTCCTACGCGATGGCCGATGCCTGGGACGAGATGTTCACCGCACCCGGCCAGGTACGCGTCGCGTACCAGTCCCTGTTCGCGACGCTGCAACCCTGGTCCGGCAACGACCTGCGGTACCGCGCCGACCAACTGGCCCGGGTGTTCACCGACCGGGGTGTCACCTTCGCCTACGGTGGCGAGGAGCGGCCGTTCCCGCTGGACCTGATCCCCCGCATCATCGACGCGGTCGAATGGGACGAGATCACCCGCGCGGTACGCCAGCGGGTACGCACCCTGGAGGCGTTCCTCGCCGACGTGTACGGGCGCGGCGAGGTGCTGCGCGACCGCGTGGTACCGCGCCGGCTGATCACCACGAGCGCGCACTTCCACCGGGAGGCGTTCGGCATCCAGCCGGCGAACGGCGTGCGGGTGCACATCAGCGGCGTGGACCTGATCCGGGACGAGGAGGGCAGGTTCCGGGTGCTGGAGGACAACCTGCGCATCCCGTCCGGCGTCAGCTACGTCATCGAGAACCGGCGGGCCATGACGCAGACGCTGCCCGCGCTGTTCGCCGACGCGCGGGTCACCCCGGTCGACGACTACCCGGCCCGGCTGCTGGCCGCGCTGCGCGCCGCCGCGCCGGACGGGGTGAGCGAGCCCTGCGTGGTGGTACTCACGCCGGGCGTCTACAACGCGGCCTACTTCGAGCACGCCCTGCTGGCCCGGCTGATGGGCGTGGAGCTGGTGGAGGGGCGGGACCTGGTCTGCGCCGGCAACCGGGTCCGCATGCGCACCACCCAGGGCGAGCGCGCGGTACACGTGGTGTACCGGCGGGTGGACGACGAGTTCCTCGACCCGCTGCACTTCCGGGCGGACACCGTGATCGGCTGCCCGGGCATCGTGAACGCGGCCCGGGCCGGCAACGTGACGCTGGCCAACGCGATCGGCAACGGCGTCGCCGATGACAAGCTGCTTTACACGTACGTGCCCGACCTGATCCGCTACTACCTGCACGAGGAGCCGCTCATCCCGAACGTGGAGACGCACCGGCTGGACGACGGGGACGTGCTCGCGCACGTACTCGACCACCTCGGCGACCTCGTCCTCAAACCGGTGGACGGCGCGGGCGGCAAGGGTATCGTCATCGGGCCGCAGGCCGACGAGTCCACTCTGGACACGCTGCGCACGCAGGTGACCGCCGACCCTCGGGGCTGGATCGCGCAGCGCCCGGTGGCACTGTCCACCTCACCCACCCTTGTGGACAGTCAGGTGGCGCCGCGCCACATCGACCTGCGTCCGTTCGCCATCAACGACGGCACCGACGTGTGGCTGCTGCCGGGTGGGCTGACCCGGGTGGCGCTGCCCGAGGGCGCGCTGGTCGTCAACTCCAGCCAGGGCGGCGGGTCCAAGGACACCTGGGTGCTGGCCGAAGAGCCGCCGGTGGCCGGGCCGCGAGTATTCGCGGACGCGATGAGCATCGAGGTGGTACCGCACGACGTCGGCCGCCAGGACGCTGTCGCCGAGGGCACGCACGGCCAGCAACAGCAGTAGGGGGTACCGGTCGATGCTCAGCAGGATCGCCGAGTCGCTGTTCTGGATCGGCCGCTACGTGGAGCGCGCCGACGATACCGCGCGCATCCTGGACGCGTTCCTCAACCGGCTGCTGGAGGATCCGTGGTCCGATGAGGACGCCGCGTGCCGGTCGCTGCTGGCCATCCTGGGCGCCCAGCCGCCGGCCGACGAGCGACTGTCCAGTGGGGACGCGCTGGAGCGGCTCGCCTTCGACACCAAGGATCCCAGCTCGATCAGCGGCGCGCTGGCCGCCGCCCGGCAGAACGCGCGCGGCGCCCGGGAGACCATCTCCACCGAGATGTGGGAGTGCCTCAACGTCACCTGGCACACGCTGCCCGCGCGGCAGCTGGCCGCGGAGCGGCTGGGACCGACCCTGTTCCTGGCGTTCGTCCGGGAACGCGCGGCGGTGCTCGCCGGGCTGGCCGAGTCCACCATGAGCCGCGACGAGGGCTGGCGCTTCCTGATCCTCGGGCGCAGCCTGGAGCGGGTGGACATGATGGCGCGGCTGCTGTCGGTACAGCTGCTGCCGGGCTTCGCCTCCGCGGCGCTCGGCCCGTTCGGCACCGGCGACTGGCGTACCGTGCTGCGGGCCTGCGGCGCGGACGAGTCCTTCCTGCGCACCCACGGCGGCACCCTGCAGCCGCAGCGGGTCGCCGAGTTCCTGTTGCTGGACCGGCTGTTCCCGCGCTCCGCGCTGCACGCGTTGACCACCGCCGAGCAGTGCCTGCGCGAGCTGACACCCAGCATCGAGCGGGCCGGCATGGCCGACGCGGCCCGCCGCCCCATCGGTCAGGCGCGCACCCGGCTGGAGTACGCCGACATCAGCTCGCTGCTCGGCGAGCTGCCCGCGCACCTGCGCGCGCTGCAGCACGCGTGCGCGGCGGCCAGCGCGGCGGTCACCAGCCGGTACTTCCAACAGGCCGCGCCGGTCAGCTGGGAACACGAGGGGGTCTAGCGATGATGCCCTGGCGGTTGCGCATCAACCACATCACCGGCTTCACCTACCCGGACACCGCGTACGCGTCCTACAACGAGGCTCGGATGACCCCGATGACCCTGCCCCACCAGCTGACCCTGTTCAGCCAGGTGGAGGTGGCACCGGCCGCGTCCACCTGGCGTTACCACGACTACTGGGGTACCCACGTCAGCGTCTTCGACCTGCAACGCCCGCACCACCAGCTCCGGGTGACCGCCACCAGCCTGGTCGAGCTGAACGATCCGGGCCCGATCGAGGAGGCCGGCTGGGACGTCCTGCATGGACAGTCCACAATAGACGATTACGCCGAGCTGCTCGAAGACACGCCCCGTACCACCATCAACGAGCCGCTGCGGGAACTCGCCGCCGGTGTGACCGCGGGGGCCTCCCCCCGCGAGGCGGCCCGCCGCCTGGCCGACTGGGTACGCGACACGGTGGCGTACGTGCCCGGCTCGACCGGGGTGCAGACCGGCGCGCAGGAGGCGTGGGAGCTGCGCAAGGGGGTGTGCCAGGACATCGCCCACCTGACCGTGGCGCTGCTACGCGCCCGGGGCATCCCGGCCCGGTACGTCTCGGGGTACCTGCACCCCAAGAAGGACGCGGTACCCGACGAGACGGTCGAGGGGCAGAGCCACGCGTGGGTGGAGTGGTGGTGCGGCGGCTGGGAAGGGTACGACCCGACGAACGGGGTACCCACCGGCAAGCGCCACGTGCTGGTTGCCCGCGGTCGCGACTACACCGACGTGACTCCGCTCAAGGGCATCTACAACGGCCCGCCCAGCTCCCACCTCGGGGTGAAGGTGGAGGTCACCCGGCTGGCGTGAGCGCGCCGGACACCGGGGCGGTACCATCGCTTCCGCGGGGCCGTAGCCCAATGGCAGAGGCACGCGGTTTAGGTCCGCGCCAGTGTGAGTTCGACTCTCACCGGCCCCACCCGGCGGCAACGGCCCGATCGTGTGCTTCTACACCCCCTGGAGGGGGTACGGGATACCACGTTACGCGCTGAGGATCTCTATCTCGTCGCCGGTGGCGATCTCGCCGGGGGCGTCGGGGACCAGGTTGACGCCGAAGAGCAGCTGCTGGTTGATGTTGCGGTACCGGCCGAGCGTGCGCAGCGGCTCCCGGCCCCGCTCCCCCGTCTCCTGGTCGTTCGTGGTCATCACGCACCGGTCGCACGGCTTCGGCGCGCGGAAGGTCACCGCGCCGACCCGGATCCGCCGGCCCAGCCAGCCGTCCTCCGCCCACGCCGCCGCGCCGGTGACCACGATGTTCGGGCGGAACCGGGTCATCGGTACCGGCTCGTTGCCCGCCTCGACGATCCAGTCGTTCAGCGCGTCCAGCGAGGCGGTGTTCGTGACCAGCAGCGGGTACCCGTCGGCGAAGCTCACCCGGTCCCCGGGGCGGCCGTACGCGGGGTCGACCGGGCGGCGGGTCGGGTCGTCCAGGTACACCAGGCGCAGCGGGCCGCCGGCGACCGCGCTCAGCCACGCGTCGGCCTCGGCCCCGGCCGGGCTCGCCGGTACCCGGTTGCGCCAGATCGCCACCTCGACCAGGTCGCCCGCCACCGCCGGCACCTTCAGTTCGGGCATGCCGGGCGCGGCGAGGATCAGGTAGCCGTCCACAGTGGAGGGCTGTACCTGTGTCAGCCGGGGCACCTCACGCTGGCTGACCATCTTGCCGGCCGCGTCGACGGGCATCCAGCGGCGGTCCCCGGCCAGCCCCCACGGCTCGACGGTGGCGCGCTCCTGGTCCACCCGGTGGCACCCCTTGACCGGGTACGTGTGGATCGAGGCGAGGCGCATGCCGCAAGGGTACTGGCTGTGCGTGGCACGATCACGGGGCAAGATGAGCAGCGTGCACACCGATCACGACCACGACAACGAGCACGACCATGAGCACGATCACGATCACGAGCACGGCGCCGGGCTGGGGGCTGCCTGGCACCGGATCAGGCACCTGGTCACCCCGCACTCGCACGACAGCGCGGACAAGGTGGACGCCGCCCTGTCCGCCAGCGCGGACGGCATCCGGGCGCTCTGGCGCTCGCTGCTCATCCTGGGCGTGGCGGCGGTACTGCAGGGGCTGGTCGTGCTCTGGTCCGGCTCGGTCGCCCTGCTCGGCGACACCCTGCACAACTTCGCGGACGCGCTGACCGCGGTACCGCTCGGCATCGCGTTCGTGCTCGGGCGGCGGCCGGCGAACCGCCGGTACACCTATGGCTACGGGCGGGCCGAGGACCTGGCCGGTGTCGCGATCGTCGTGGTGATCGCGGCCTCGGCGCTGGCCGCGGCGGTGGCCGCGGTGCAGCGGCTGGTCCAGCCGCGGCCGGTCGAGCACCTCGCCGCGGTGGCGGTCGCGGCGGTGATCGGGTTCCTCGGCAACGAGTGGGTGGCGCAGTACCGGATCCGGGTGGGCCGCCGGATCGGCTCGGCGGCGCTGGTGGCCGACGGGATGCACGCGCGGGCCGACGGGTACACGTCGCTGGCGGTGCTGGTGGGCGCGGGCGGGATGGCGCTGGGCTGGCACTGGGCCGACCCGGCGGTCGGGCTGCTGATCACGGTGGCCATCCTGTTCGTGCTGCGGGACGCGGCGCGCGAGGTGTACCGGCGGCTCATGGACGCGGTGGACCCGGGCACGGTCGACGCGGTGGAGGCGAGCCTGCGCGCCACGCCCGGCGTGCTGGACGTGAGCGAGCTGCACCTGCGCTGGATCGGCCACCGGCTGCGCGCGGAGTGCGCGATCGTGGTGGACACGCACCTGTCCGTGCTGGACGCCCACAAGATCGCGGTGGACGCCGAGCACCGGCTGATCCACGAGGTGCCGCGGCTGACCGCGGCGCTGGTCCACGCCGATCCGGCGCCGCACGAGGGGGACGACCACCATGAGGCCCTGGCCGACCACCGCTGATTGCGGACTGAATGAAACTATGCATACAGTACGCGAGTGCATGACCGACTGCTCGCGATGGTGGACGGGGTCGCGCTGACCCCGGCGCAGCGCCGGATCGCGCAGTGCCTGCTGGAGCACGCGGGCTCGGCGGCGTACCTGTCCAGCAGCGAGGTCGCGGAGTTGGCCCAGGTGAGCCAGCCCTCGGTCACCCGGTTCGCGATGGCACTGGGCTACGACGGCTACCCGGCGCTGCGCCGTGCGCTGCGGGACTCTCCCGGCGGCACGGCCGGTGGTGACCCGCCGAACGAGGTGCAGCGGGCGGTCCGGGCCGAGGCGGAGAGCCTGGGCCGGCTGGCCGACCGGCTCGGCGACGGTACGCCGGAGCGGGCGGCCGCGGTGGAGGCTGGCAAGCTGCTCGCCTCGA
>DATEJJ010001156.1:0-4420 GCA_035278125.1 Rugosimonospora sp. | reverse complement strand
TGCGCCGCCGCCTCGTGCTGCGCCACCTCTTCCAGCGGCAGGTCCGGCACGATCAGCCCGGCCACCCCGGCGGCGCGCAGCGCCTGGCAGAACGGCCCGGTGCCGTCGCGTACCACCAGGTTCAGGTAGGTCATCGCGATCAGCGGTACGCCCGGCCGCACCCCGGCCAGGTCGGCCAGGATCCCGCGTACGGTGGCGCCCCGGCGCAGCGCGGCGTCGGACGCCTCCTGGATGGTCGCGCCGTCCAGCATCGGGTCGGAGAAGGGCAGCCCCACCTCGATCGCGTCCGCCCCGGCCGCCTCGTACGCGTGCAGATACTCCACCCAGTCCGGGGTGATTCCCCCGGTCACGTACGGCACCAGCAGCGGCCCCTTCCCCCGCTGCTCCCGCAGGTGACTCTCCACTGTGCTCATATCAGCTCCATCAGAGCGGAGATGTCCTTGTCGCCACGGCCGGAGAGGGTCAGCAGGACGGTGGCGTCCGGGGGCAGTTCGCCCGAGCCCGCCGCGCGGATCACCCAGGCCACCGCGTGCGCCGACTCCAGCGCCGCGAGGATCCCCTCGGTACGGGCCAGCCGCACCAGCGCGGCCACCACCTCGTCGTCCCCGACCGTCACGTACCGGGCCCGGCCCCGGTCGCTGAGGTACGCGTGCTCCGGGCCGATGCCCGGGTAGTCCAGGCCGGCCGCGATCGAGTGCGCCTCCGAGATCTGGCCGTCCTCGTCCTGCAGCACGTACGAGCGGAACCCGTGCAGCACACCCACCCGGCCGAAGGTGGCCGCCGCGCCGCCCTCGGCCTCCACGCCGACCAGCCGCGCCGCCGTGTCCACGAAGCCGGCGAAGGTACCGGCCGCGTTGGAGCCGCCGCCCACGCAGGCCACCACGTAGTCGGGTACCCCGGTGGGCAACTGGGCGGCGCACTGCCCGCGCGCCTCCTCGCCGATGACCCGCTGGAACTCGCGCACCATCCACGGGTACGGGTGCGGGCCCATCACCGAGCCGACGCAGTAGTACGACTCCTCGACGTCCGCGACCCAGTGCCGCATCGCCTCGTTGCAGGCGTCCTTGAGGGTACGGCTGCCCGAGTGCACCGGTACCACCTCGGCGCCCAGCATCCGCATCCGGAACACGTTGAGCGCCTGGCGTTCGATGTCCCGCTGCCCCATGAAGACGGTCGCGCGCAGGCCGAGCAGCGCGGCGGCGGTGGCGGTGGCCACCCCGTGCTGGCCGGCACCGGTCTCGGCGAGCAGCCGGCGCCGGCCCATCCGGGTGGCCAGCAGCGCCTGGCCGAGCACGTTGTTTATCTTGTGCGAGCCGGTGTGCGCCAGGTCCTCCCGCTTGAGCAGCAGGTTGACGCCCAACTCCGCGGACAGCCGGGCGGCCGGGGTCAGCGGGGTGGGCCGGCCGGCGTGCTCGGCGAGCAGCGTGGCGAGCCGGCCCCGGAACCCGGGGTCGGCCCACGCCTCGCGGAACGCCGCCTCCACCTCGCGGCACGCGGGTACCAGGGACTCCGGCACGTACCGGCCACCGTGGTCGCCGAACTTGCCGTGCGCGCCCGGATCGCCCATCCCGCCGGCGGGTACGGCCAGGTCCCGCCCGGCCCACAGCTGTACCTGCCCGGCGTTCACTCCGCCTCCGGGAAGGAGAAGATGCTCGTGGTGCAGACCCGCGCGTTGGCGCCCATGCCGATGACCGAGCCGGTACCCCGGGGCAGCGCGCGCAGGCACGACCCGGCGTACCCGTCCGGCGTGACGAACGCGCCCCAGGTCGCCGACCACTGCTCCACCGCGCCGGTGTCCGGGTCCACCACCGGCTCCGGCCGCGGTACCACCTTGTGCTGCACCAGGTACGCGCCGGCCGCGCAGGACAGCAGGCTCTCCTTCCACTCCTGGTCGGTCTGCTCCCAGCCGACCACGATGCCCGAGCCGCCGAAGCTGCCGCGCGGCTTGAGGATCAGGTCGGCGCGCCGCTCCCGGCAGTACTCCATCAGGTCCACCGACTGACCGTCCACATCGGTCGGTCCGTCCACCAGTGAGCGGGTCCACGGGAGCACCCGGTCCACCAGCGCGACCTCCACTGTGGACAGCGCGGCCCGGGAGCGCGGGTCGGACAGCAGGGCCAGGCAGCCCTTGTTGTGGAACAGGGCGGAGGCCAGCGTGGTCCACATGACCACCCGGCCCTCCTCGTGCGCCCGGAAGATGGTCTCCGCCGAGCGGGCCACCCGGGCGTCGGTCACGATCTCGTTCTCGGTGAAGTACCGCAGCACCACGTCCAGCGGCCGGCCGTGCAGGTACAGCCGCCCGTCCCGCTCGCTGACCTGGCTCACCTCGCCGAGTACCACCTCGACGCCCTGGCCGGCCATCATCTCCTGGAACGCCTTGACCATGTGCAGGAACTCGCCCAGCCCGCCGTCGGTCTCCACGAAGCCCACCACCGGGTCCGCGCCGCCGGTCAGCCCCGCGGCCGCGTCCCGGAACGCCTGCGCGATGCGCTCGCCGGTGTGCACATAGGACAGTCCGTGCTCCGCGGCGAACCGCGCGAACGCGTCGACGCGCAGCAGCGCGGGCGGGATCTGCGCCCGGTCCGAGCCGCCCAGCGAGCTGCCCACGTTGAACTCCAGCAGCTTGTACGTCTCGCCGTCGTGGTACAGGTCGGCGCGGCCGTACACCGTGGGCGGCAGCGGGAACCGGCGCAGCACCTCGGTGCGCTCCGCGTCGATGCCCAGCGCCGCGCAGTACGCGGGGATGTCGCCGCCGTACAGCCGCTGCGGCAGCGAGGTCATCAGGTGGAAGAAGGCGACCAGGTCGTCGGTGAACCGGCGCAGCGTCCGGTCCGCGACGAACAGTGGCCGGGCCAGCAGGCGCTGCCCGTACGCCGCCCGGAACGCCGGCGGGAAATCGGCGGTACGCATCACGTCGAGCAACCCCCGGTCGCCCGCCGAGCACCGGCTGACGTAACTATCGGTGACGCGGTCCAGCATGAGTGGTCCTCTCCCTTTCGGTGACTGTGGTTGACGGCGCCGGTTCACGACGCCGACGGGAGTTCGCGCATGCGCCGCAGCGGCGAGAAGAGCAGTGGCAGCCAGACGAACGACAGGCCGATCGCGGCCACCCACAGCGCGGTACGGATGCCGGCGTACTGGCCGATCACACCGGCCACTGCCGCGCCCACCGCGAGGATCCCGGTCATCAGGAACCGCATGGTCGCGTTCATCCGGCTGAGCAGGCGGTCCGGCGTGGCCCGCTGGCGGAAGCTGACCAGGATCACGTTGTTCATGCCGATCCGGTAGGTGAGCACCAGCCAGGAGCACATCGCCACCCACTGCCAGGCGCCGCGGTCGATCAGCGGCACCAGGAAGCCGAACGGCATGCCGGCCAGCCCGACGATCCACAGCGCCGGTCCGTTGCCCAGCCAGCGCGCGATCCGCTTGGCGGTGAACGAGCCGAGGAAGATGCCGATGCCGCCGAAGGTGAAGAACAGGCCCAGTTCGCCGCCGGACAGGTGCAGCACCCGGGTGAACAGCAGCGGCATGGTGACGATGGCGATCTGCACGAACAGGTTGGTACCGGCGCCCACCAGCGCGATCGGGCGCAGCAGCGGGTGGCCGAAGACGAACCGGATGCCCTCCAGGATCTCGCCGAGCAGCTGCCGCCGTACCGCGCGCTCGGGCTCCGGCTCGCGCTGCCTGATGCCGGCCAGGAACAGCGCCGACCACAGGTACGTCAGCGCGTCCACCAGTACCGCGACCGGCGCCGAGGCCAGCTGCACGAGGTACCCGGCGAAGCTGGGCCCGGCCACCGAGGCCGCCGCGTCCCAGCTCTGCATCGTGCTGTTGGCCTCCACCAGCCGGTCGCGGCCGACCACGGCCGGCAGGTAGCTCAGCGCGGCCACGTCGAAGAAGAGCGTGGCCACCCCGGCCAGCAGCACCACGGCGTACAGCTGGAGCATGGTCAGCGCGCCCAGCCACCAGGCCACCGCGACCGAGCCGAACAGCACGGCCCGGACCAGGTCCGCCGCGACCATCACGCCGCGGCGCCGGATCCGGTCCAGCCACGCGCCGGCCGGCAGGCCGACGAGCAGGAAAGCAAGCGTCTTGAGTACGCCGAGCAGGCCGACCTGTGCCGGCGTGGCGTTGAGCACCAGCACCGCGAGCAGCGGGATGGCCAGGAAGCTGACCTGGGTGCCGACGGTGCTGACCGCCGCGGCCAGGAACACGCTGCGGAATCCCTGGTTGGCGAAGAGCGTCCGGCGCCGCGTCGTGGCTTCGGCTGCGGCGACAGGCGGTGCGGACATGGCGTCCTCCTTGGTTGGTACGGGCCGGCGCGGCTCCACCCTGACACCGGTACGGGTGGCCCGTCAGCCGCGCGGCGGCGGCACGAAATGGCCTGGCGACAAGTGGCTGGCGCACCGGGGGCGGGCCG
>DATEJJ010001155.1:0-7489 GCA_035278125.1 Rugosimonospora sp. | reverse complement strand
GGTCGCGGCCGGCCATCTCCTGGTACAGCACGATGCTGCCGAACCCGTCGGTGGCGAGGTGGCACAGGACGACCACGAGGTATGCGGGTACCCCGTACCGGCGCACCACCGCCACGCGTACCGGCCAGTCCGCGCACAGGTCGAGCGGGCCGACCCAGTACTCGCGGCGGATCCGCTCGGCGAACTCCCCGGGGTCGGTACCGGCCGGCGTGTCGAAGACGGCCACGCCCAGTTCGCCGGATCCGGAGACCACCTGGCGCGGACCGTCCGGCGCGTCGAGGCACAGCCGGGTACGCAGGGTGGGGTAGCGGCTCAGCGCGAAGCGCACCTCGCCCAGTACCTCGCCGAGGCTGGTGCCGGCGGGTACCGGGCCGGCCATGCCGATCGGCAGCCAGGAGTGCTGCCGGCACATCGCCGCGTACAGCTCCCGCTGGCCCCAGGACAGTACGTCGCTGCCGGCGCCGGGGCCCGCGAAGGCCACCGGTACCACGGTTGTCGGCTCGACCATCAGCCGGTCCGGGCGGGCAGCGCGGCGCGGACGGCGATCTCCTCCATGCCGCGCAGGCACCCCTCCATGGTCGCCGGTGGCACGTACCGCGTGTCCGCGAACAGGCTGATGTCCACAGTGTCCGGTGCGTTGTTGATGTGCAGGAACAGCCGCTCGCTCGGCACGTCGAGCCGGCTCACCCAGCGGAACCCGGTCCCGGCCAGCGCGTCCAGGATCTCCGCCGCGGCGGGTGCCGGGCCGCCGTCGTCGCGGTCCTCCAGCCGCCGGTCGTTGAAGTAGCACGCGATGTCGACCTCTTCGCCGCGCTCCCGGCAGACCCGGGCCAGCATCGCGTCCATCTGCTCCGGGTCGTAGTAGGCGTACTTGTACGCGGCCAGCGCGCGCCGCCCGGCCTGCGCCACCACCTCCTCGAAGGGCGCGTCCGCGACGTCCAGCACGCACAGCCCGGTCTGGCTGATCGGGCTGACCGTGCCGGCCAGCCCGGGGCGGAACCGGTTGCTGACCACCAGCCGGGTCACCACCGGGTGGATGCCCGTCTCCCGGGCCAGCGCGGTGGCGAACGCGGCCAGCAGCACGTGCGAGGGCTCGGCGCCGGCGCGGCGGGCGATGGACCGGGCAGCCAGGTGCAGCGCCCGGGAGGTGAAGCCGGCGCACCAGTGGCGCGGCTCGCGCGGCGCGACCGGACCGGGGAAGCGGCGCGGCGCGATCGTGCGCAGCTGGTTCTCCCAGTACCGCAGGACCGTCGCGCTGGTGCGCTGGCCGGCCGCCGAGGACTGCCAGCGGGCCTGCTCCAGCGGCGGCATCGGGGTCGGCGGCCCGGTGAACACGCCACCGTCCCGCCTCCGCCGCAGCAGCTCCCGGGTCATGATGAGCACCCCGAAGCCGTCCGCCACCAGGTGGCACAGGATCGGCACGTAGTGGGTGAGGACGCCGCGGTGCCGGATCAGCGCGACCCGGGCCGGCCACTCCTGCTCGAAGTCGAACGCCGTCTCCCAGTACCGCTCGCGCACCTGCTCGGCGTACGCCCCGGGGTCCGTCCCGTCGGGTACGTCGAGGATCTCCACCGGCAGCTCGCCGCGTTCCTCCAGTACCTGCACCGGCGGACCGTACGCGCGCAGCCGCAGCCGGGTACGCATGGAGGGGTAGCGCTCCATCAGGAACCGCAGCTCGGCGGCCATACCGTCCACAGTGGTCCCCGCCGGCAGCGGGAGCGCACCGCCCAGCGGCATCCAGGTGCGCTGGCGCTGCATCCCGCCCCACAGCTCGCGCATGCCCCAGGTGAGTGGCTCGACGCCGCGCCCCGCACCGGCGAAGGGCACCAGGATCCGTTCCGTCACGTCGCCTCCCAGGGGCCGGCCAACACGACGCAGTCTAGGTCGGTGCCGGCCGGCGGTCCTTGACGTGTCGTGGAGGCCGCCTCGACGACCGGTCAAGAAACGCCACCAACGCCCGGCACCGGGGTTGAAGCGCCGCGTCGCACCGCTCTAGCCTGACCGTGCCCGTTGCACGACTGTCGACACTGGACCGCCGGAGGCGTCGGTGAAGCTCGCCCGCGACACGTGGCTCATCTTCCAGCGGCAGATGACGCTGATGCTGCGCTCCCGGACCTGGCTGCTGTTCGGGCTGGCCCAGCCGGTGACGTACCTGGTGCTGTTCACGCCGTTCCTCAAGCCGGCCCTGGCCTCGATGGGCGCGCGTACCTCCGCCGACGCGTACCGGGTGTATGTGCCCGGCCTGCTGGTGGTGATGTGCCTGTACGGCGGGCTGTTCACCGGCTTCGGGCTGCTGGCCGACCTGCGCGCCGGGGTCATCGAGCGGGCGCGGGTGACCCCGGTCAGCCGCCCCGCGCTGCTGCTCGGCCGGGCGCTGCGCGAGGTGGTGGGGTTCCTGGTGCAGGCGGTCATCGTCGTGGTGCTGGCGGTGCCGTTCGGGCTGACCGTCCACATTGGTGACCTGCTGCTCGCCTTCCTGCTGCTCGCCCTGATCGCGCTGATGACCACGACCATCTCGTACGACGCGAGCCTGCTGGTCCGCAACGAGGGTGCGCTGGGGCCGGTCATCAACATGGTGGGCCAGCCGGTGGCGCTGCTGGCCGGGGTGCTGCTGCCGCTGGCCCTGGCGCCCGGGTGGATCCGCGCGATCGCCCGGTGGAACCCGTTCTCCTGGGCCACGGACGGGATGCGGGCACTGTTCAACGGCCACCCGGGCGACCCGTCCGTGTGGCAGGGCACGCTCCTGGTCGCCGCCCTCGCCGCGGTCACCATTCTCTGGTCCGCGCGCCTGTTCAGCCGTACCGTCCGATAGGAGTCCAGAGTGGACACTCTGCGCGCGGCGCTGGCCGCGGACCCGGAGCTGGGCGCGGGGAACGTGCTGCCCAAGCTGGCCGAGCACGGTGCCGCACCGGACGGCCCGGGCGTGACATTCGACGTACCGGTGGACGGCCGGACCGCGTGGACCCCGCTGCGGCTGGGGGAGCTGGTGGAGCGGGTGGCGGCGCGGGCGGAGTGGCTGCACCGCGCCGGTGTCGGCCCGCGCGACCCGGTCGCGGTGTACGTCACCTCCTCGGCCGACGTGTTCCTGTCCTACCTGGCGCTGTGCCGGCTGGGCGCGATCCCGGCGCTGATGAACGGCAACATGCCGGGACAGACGGCGGTGGAGTTCATCCGCCGGTTGCGGGCCACGATGGTCGTCACCGACGCGGCGCACCGCGTGTCGCTCGCCGGGAGCCATCACTCCATTGTGGACGCCGTCGAGACCGGTACCGGCGACCCCGCAGCGGCGCCGCCGCACTACCGGCACCATCCGGAGGACCCGGTGGCGATCACGCACTCGTCGGGTACCACCCGGATGCCGGCGGCCGTGGTGCACTCGCACCGCGGCCTGTTCGAGGCGGTACGCCGGATCCGGCTGGCCGAACCGCGCCCGCACGGGCCGGTACGGGAGCTGTCCGTGCTGCCGGCGGCGCACGCGGCCGGGATCATCACGCTCAACCAGGCGCTGTGCAACCGGTACGAGCTGCTCTACCTGTCCGCGCAGGGCGGCGAGTTCGTGCGCAGCGGCGCGGCGGTGCTCGACGCGATCGAGCGGTGGCGCCCCACCGGCGTGTTCGGCTTCGCGGTCACCTGGGCCGAGCTGGCCCGCTTCGACCTGGGCGCCCGGGACCTCGGCTCGGTGAAGGTGTGGTTCAACACCGGCGACTCGGCGCACGAGGCGCACATCCGCCGCCTGGTCGCGGTGGGCAGCCACGAGCGGTACACCCGCGAGGGGCCGGCGCGGGTACCGGGCTCCAAGTTCGTGGACGGGCTCGGCTCCACCGAGATGGGGCACTCCGCCTTCCACATCGCGCACCGGCCCGGTACCGGGCGGTACGGCCGCTGCGTCGGCAAGCCGTACCCCTTCGCCGAGGTGGCCCTGCTGGACCTGGCCACCGGCGCGGAGGTACCGGTGGGTGCGGTGGGCCACGCGGCGCTGCGGTCGCCGACCCTGGCCCTGGGCTACTGGAACGACTCGGTGGCCACCTACCGGACTCGGTTCGCCGGCTACTACCTGACCGGCGACCTGATGTACCGGGACGCGGACGGCTACTACTACCACGTCGACCGGGCCGTCGACGCGGTGGACCTGGGCGGCGGCGACTGGCTCTACACCGCCCTGACCGAGGAGCGCATCCTGGTCGGCTGCCCCGGCGTGCGGGACTGCACCGTGGTGGCCTGCCGTACCGCCGAGGGGCGCGTGGTGACCGACGTCCTGCTGGTGCTGGACGCCGGGGCGGATCCGGGGCTGGACCGGGGCGGCGCGGTGCGCGCGGCACTGGGTACCCCCGCCGCCGCCACGCTGCGCCGGGTCGAGGTCGTGTCCGGCGACGACATTGTCGTCGGACCGACGGGCAAGGTGCGAAAGTTCCTGCTGCGCGAACGCCAGCTCGCCGCCACCGGCGCGGCCCTCAGCGCAGGCTGAGCTGGTCCAGCAGCTGCACCATGCCGTCGGTGCGCGGCGCGACCGCGAGCGTCGGGTCGTCGGACAGGATGGCCTGCTGCAACAGGTGCAGCCGCTTGGACGGCTCCAGCCCCAGCTCCTCGGTCATGGTGGTGCGCAGCTGCTGGAACACGCGCAGCGCCTCCTGCCGGCGCCCGCTGCGGTGCAGCGCCACCATGAACTGGGCGTGCAGGTTCTCGTGCAGCCGGTGTTCGGCCATCATGCCGGACAGCTCCGGCAGCAGCTCCTGGTGCCGGCCGAGCCGCAGCCGCGCCTCGATGCCGAGCTCCACTGTGGTCAGATGCGACTCGGTGAGCCGCTGGACCTGTGGCTGCAGCAGCGGACCGGTGCGCACATCGGCCAGCGCCGGGCCGTACCACTGGTCCTGCGCCTGCACCAGCAGTTCGGCCGCGCTGGCGTTGTCCCCGCCGGCGAGCGCCCGCCGGCCCGCGCTGGCCAGCCGCTGGTACCGGTTCAGGTCGAAGTCGTCCGGCGCCACCTGGAACAGGTACCCGCCCGGTGCGGTGATGAGCACGGTCTTGGCGACCCCGGTCGGGGTGCCGGCGAGCGCGGTGGCGAGCACCTTGCGTAAGTGCAGGATGTAGGTCTGCAGCGTGGTGTGGGCGCTGGCCGGTGGCTCGTGTCCCCACAGCTCCTGGGTCAGCGCGCTGACCGGTACGGTCTGGTTGGCGTGCAGCAGCAGGAGTGCCAGCACCGAGCGCGGCTTGGGCGCGGTGGGCGTGGCGAGCGCCGCACCGCAGCGGACCAGTAAAGGGCCGAGAACGCGAATTTCCATACTTCCCCCATCGCCTGAATATTCCGGGATAACTTCCGGAAGTGCCGCGAAACCGCGCGGAAAGAGAAAACGCATAGCGGAGCCGGGAGCGCTCCCACGATACCCCGCACCGTGTTGGTTAGCCATAGGTAAACGTCTTCTCTTCACGGAAACAAGCAGCGGTCGACGTATCCGGACCGGTCGGATATCCAGGGAATTCGCAGGACTGGTCCCTATTGGGCGGCGCGGATATCGTGCGCCTTGACTAGCGCAGCGGTGGACGACTGCTTGAGGCCGGGCTGAATCGGCGTCGCGGGGGCGTAGCACCGTCCTGGGAAACGGGTCGTGGCTACCCAGCGTGAGTGGCGCGGAGCCGGCGCGGCCCAGGTGACTCGGGTGCGTTTCGGCCGGCGCACTACGGACGGTTGTCGCCCTACCCGCTGTCGCAGATATGCGCGCGTTTGACCGCCCGGGAATCGCTTGTTAGTTTTCGGCTCCTCGCCGCAGCGGAATTCAAACGTTTTCATTTTGGGGGCGGGCGTGCTCGATGGCAGCTGGGTGGACAATTACCTGCTCACCGGACCCGACGGTGACGCGTGCCTGCGGATGGAGGACCTCATCACCCGCGGCGCGCTGCGCCGGGCGGTGCTGCGCCGCGCGACGGAACTGGCCGGGGCGGGGCTCGGCGCCGGGGGTACGGTCAGCCTGCGCCTGCCGCCGAGCCTGACCTACGTGGTCAACCTGCTGGCCGCGTGGCACCTCGGCGCCCAGGTGTCACTGCTCGACCACCGGCTCACCCAGCACGAGGTGGACCGGGCCCTGCACCGGCTCGCGCCGCAGCTGCTGGTATCCGCGCCCGGCGCGACGATCGGACCGCTGCGCGGGTACACCGCGGCCGAGGCGGTCACCACGCGACGCGACGGCGAACCGGCCCGTACCGACCACGTGCTGCTGCAGCTCAGCTCCGGCTCCACCGGACCGTCCAAAGTGATCGGTCGCAGCGCCGCCTCGCTGGTCGCCGAGGTGCAGCGGTACCAGCAGATCGACGGTGCCCCGCGCGCCGGCGAACGGATGGTGCTGCTCGCCTCGATGGTGCACGTGCTCGGCCTCGTCGGCGGGCTGCTCTACGCCCTGCACACCGGGGTGCGGCTGGTGCTGCCCCGCTTCCTGTCCACCGACGGAGTGCTGGCCGCCATCGCCAGCGGCACCGAGCCGACCACCGTCATCGGCGTGCCGTTCCACCTCGCGGTGCTCACCGCGGTGGACCAGCCACCCCGGCTGCCTCAGCTCACGAGGGTGACGGTGGGCGGGGAACTGGTCCGCCCGGCCGTACGCGCGGCCTTCGCCGACCGGTACGCGGTGCCGCTGGGCACCATGTACGGGATGACCGAGCTGGGCGTCATCGCGACCGACCTCTATGGACAGTCCCAGCCCGCGCTGCGCCCCGCCCCCGGGATGACCCTGCGGGAGGAGGGCGGCGAGGTGCTGGTGGCCGTGGAGCGCAGCCCGTACGTCGGGCTCACCGAACCCGGCCGTTGGCTCGGTGGCTGGCTGCACACCAGGGACGCCGGCACGGTGGACCCGGCCACCGGACTGGTCACCATCCAGGGGCGGCTGGACTCGCAGGTCTCCGTGGGTGGCCTCAAGGTGGACCTGACCGAGGTCGAGCACTGCCTCTGCGGGCTGCCCGGGGTGGCCGAGGCGGTGGTGGTGTACGGCGGCGCGATCGAAGCCTTCGTCGTACTCGACGACCCGTCGGCCGCGGCCGGACTCAAGGAGGCGCTGGCGGCCCGGCTCGCCCCGTACAAGCGCCCGCGCCGGATGAACCTGCTCACCCGGCTGCCCCGTACCGCCACCGGCAAGCTCGTGCGCAACGCCCGCACCCTGGCCACCGCCGAACGCGCCCAGCTGCCCTGACCCGCGCCGACCGTCCACCGCGCCGACCGTCCACAGAGGAGCAACCCGGATGTCCCAGCAAGTCATCGCGTTCACCATCGACGCGCTGCGCCAGATGAACTTCGACGTCGAGGGCGCGGGTGCGCAGACCGTGCTCGGCCCGGCCGGCATCGACCTCGACTCGCTGGCCGTGGCCGAATTGGCGCTGCGCATCGAGGACGGCTTCGGCGTCAAGTTCGCCGAGGAGGACGTGGACGACCTGGCCACCATGACGCTGGGCGAGTTCGCCGCCGACGTCGCCCGCCGGGCTGTACCGGCGGATGCCGCCGGCTGAG
>DATEJJ010001154.1:0-17596 GCA_035278125.1 Rugosimonospora sp. | reverse complement strand
GGCCGCGGCGAGGTCGTCCAGCGGCCGTGCGCCGCCGGCCAGCGCGTCCGCGACCCGCAAAGCCGCCGCCGCCCGGATCGCGAACGGCGTGATGTAGTCCGCCATCCCGCACAGCCGCACCACATCGGCGATGCTCATGCCTGGCTCCGCCGCGCGATCCGGGACATCGACGGGCCGAGCAGGCCCATGCCGGCGAGGCCGGCGCGCACCCGCGCGGTCAGCAGCCCGATCTGGTCGAGCGCGACGCCGACCCGGGAGAAGATGGCCTGCCGGTACGCGATCATCAGCGGGTCGGTCGCGGCGAACGCGACCCCGGCCCGCCGGTCCACGTCCAGCCGCTCCCACACGTCCCCGAGCAGGAACCGCCGCCGGATCAGGCTCGCCGCCTCCAGCACCAGATCCTCCCGCACGGCCCGCTCGGCGGCCGTCATCTCGCCGTACAGGCCGCTCAGCGCCATCACGCCGAACGTCACGTGCCGCGCCTCGTCCCGCCCGACCATCCGGCAGATCTGCTTGACCAGCCCGTCGTGGAAGGTGGTGTCGCCCAGGCGGAACGCGGCCATCGCGAGCGCCTCCACCATGATCTGCATGCCCAGCGCGGTGACGTCCCATCTCGTATCCGTGAGGATGTCCACCATCAGCACCTCCAGCGGCCCGGACACCGGGTACCCGCCGCCGAGGTTCTCCCGCAGGTACCGGGAGAACACCTCGACGTGGCGGGCCTCGTCCATCGCCTGCGTGGCCGCGTAGAACTTGCCGTCCAGGTCCGGTACCGACTCGATCAGCCGGCCGGCGACCACCAGGGCGGCCTGCTCGCCGTGCAGGAACTGGCTGACCATCCAGGACTGGAGCTCCCAGCGGAACACGTCCCACATGTGGCGCCCGTACCGGGACAGCGGCGAGGCGCGGAACGCCGACATGGCGAACGCGGAGTCGTCGGGCAGCGGCTCCCCGAAGGGTACGTCCACCGACCAGTCCACGTCGGCGGCGCTCCACTGGGCGCGCTTGGCCCGCTCGTACAGGGCCGCGATGCGCGGCTCGCCGGGCTGGTACGTCCAGTCGAGCCGGGCCTGCACCGTGGTGTCGAGGGTCAGCCCAGCCATGCCGGAGACGGTACCGCAAAACACTGGATACACGATAGTCTCGTATCTGTGGTTTACCGCGAGATACCCGCCTCGGTCGCGCAGCGGCTGCTCTGGATGATCCGCCACTACCGTACCGGCTTCGGCGCCCTGAACTGCCCGTTGCTGTGCCGGGTGGGTGGCCCGTTGGACACCGCCGCGCTCGGTTCTGCTGTCGACCTGCTGACCGCCCGGCACGAGTCCCTGCGCACCACGTTCACCGGCCGCGGCGCCCGGCTGGCGCAGCGGGTACACGACCCGCGGCCGCTGCCCCTGTCCATCGTGGACATCCCCGCGGACGGGTTGGCCCAGGCCGTTGACGCGGAGCTGGCCACCCTGATCGACCCGCAGGAGTGGCCGGCCCGGGCCACGCTGTGGCGGCTGGCCGCGGACGAGCACGTGCTCTGCCTGAACCTGCACCACCTGGTCACCGACGCCTGGTCGATCGCGGTCCTGCTGCGCGACCTGACCGCGCTGTACGCCGCGGAGCGGGGCAGCGGCCCGGTACCTCCGCCACCCGGCGCGCAGTACCGGGACTTCGCGGCCTGGCAGGAGCGGCTGCTCGGCGGCGACGGGCTGCGCCGGCACCAGGACTACTGGCGGCGGCAGCTCTCCGGCGCCGAGCTGCCCCGCCTCCGCGCGGTCTTCGGCGCCGGTGGGCACCCGGCCGGGCGGGCGGTGCTGGACGTGGACCCGGGTGTGGTGGGCGCGCTGCGGACGCTGGCCAAGGCCCGGCGTACCACGCTGTTCGCGGTGCTGCTCGCCGCGTTCCACGGGCACCTCGCCCGGGTGACCGGCCAGCCCGACCTCGCGGTCGCGTCGATGTTCGCCAACCGGTCCCGCCCGGAGCTGCGCGACACCGTCGGGCTGCTGGCCAACATGGTGCTGCTGCGCTGCCCGGTACCGCCCGGCGCCGGGCTCGCCGACCTGGTCGCGGGTACCCACTCCGCGCTCATCGGCGCGCTGGCGTACCAGGATCTGCCGTACCAGCTGCTGCCGGCGGACCTGGTGCGGGCCGGCGCCGGTACCCGCCCGGACGACGTCATGTTCCAGGTCATGGCGGGGGTGGAGCACCTGGTCACCGCCGCCGGGGTGCGGTTCGAGCTGCTGGTACCGGACGGGATCGGCAGCCGGTTCCCGTTCGAGCTGGCGCTGACCCCGGTCGGTACCGGCCGGATCCGCGCGGTGCTCTTCCACGCCGCCGGCTGGTGCTCCGCGGCCGGCGCGGCGGAGTTCCTGCGCGGGTACGCGGACGTCCTCGCCGGGGTACCCGACCCAAGTTATCTCTCATCTCGTATCTAGTCATCGCCGAAAGGCTTGACATCCAAGTATCAAGACTGACACGGTGGTCGCAAAGCAGCGGGAGGAAGGGTGTCCGCATGCGTCTGGTTCCGCTGGTGACCGAGTCGCCGTACGTCCGGCGGGCGCGCCGGGACCGGCCGGCGTGCCGGCTGTTCTGCTTCCCGTTCGCGGGTGCCGGCGCGTCCACCTACCGCGACTGGCCCGGCCTGCTGCCGGACAGCGTGGAGGTGGTCGCCGTCCAGCTCCCCGGCCGGGAGGACCGGCTGCGCGAGGAGGCGTTCACCGCGATGGATCCGCTGGTCCGCGCGCTGGGCCAGGTGCTGCGCCCGTACCTCGACCTGCCGGTGGCCCTCTTCGGGCACAGTGGCGGCGCGCTGCTGGCCTTCGAGGTGGCCCGGGCACTGGTCAACCGCTCGGGTACGGTGGCCCGGCTGGTCGTCTCCGGGCACCGCGCGCCCCAGCTGCCGCCGCGTACCCCGCCCCTGCGCGACCTGCCCGACGACGCGTTCCTCGCCGAGATCGCCGCGCTGGACGGCACCGACCCGGCGGTGTTCACCGATCCCGGGCTGCGCCGCGTGGTACTGCCGGCGCTGCGCGCCGACGTGGCCATGTGGGAGACCTACCGGTACCGCCCCGGCCCGCCGCTGCGCGGCGCGGTCACCGCCCTCGGCGGCGAGCACGACCCGCTGGTACCCGTCGCGGACCTGCGGGAGTGGCAGGCGCAGGCGGGCGGCGCGTTCCGGTACCGGCTGTTCCCCGGTGGCCACTTCTTCCTGCACGAATCACCGCACGACATCGTCGCCGCGATCGCCGAGGAGCTGGCCATGGCCGACCTGGAAGCCCGATGAACGCCCGCACCACGCCCGACCTGGGCCGGCTGGAGCGCGCGGCGCTGACCGTACCCGGCGTGTCGCGCGCCGCCGCCGTACCCTCCTACGGCCTGCGCCGCACGAAGCCCGGGCCCGCGCCCGCACCTCCAGCCGCACCGGTACCGGCCGCCGCAGGACCGAGCGCCAAGCCGCTGGCCGAGGTCGACGGCGGCCCGGTTCCCTACCCCGACGGCGCGCCGGCCACACTCCAGGAAGCCCTGCGCCGCGCGGCATCCCGCTACGCCGACCGGGGCACCGTCTACATCGGACCGGACGGCGGCGAGGACCGGCAGACGTACGCGAGCCTGCTGGACGAGGCGCAGCGGGTGCTCGGCGGGCTACGGGCCGCCGGACTGCGCCCGGGCGACGCGGCGCTGTTCCAGTTCGACAGCAACCGCAACTACGTCACCACCTTCTGGGCGTGCGTGCTGGGCGGCTTCCTGCCCACCCCGGTCGGGCTCGCCCCGAGCTACCAGCGGCACAACGCGGTCACCCGCAAGCTGCACAACGCCTGGCGGCTGCTGGACCGGCCGGTGCTGCTGACCGACGCGGCCACCCTGCCCGCGGTCTCCGGCGTCGGCGCGCTGTGGGAGGAGCCCGGGGTGCGGGTGCTGGCCACCGAGGAGCTGGCACTGTCTGATGTGGACACCGACTGGTACCCGGCCACACCCGACGATCCGGTGCTGCACCTGCTCACCTCGGGCAGCACCGGGGTACCCAAGTGCGTGCGGCACACCCACGCGAGCGTGGCGGCCCGCACCTACGCGGCGGCGCACGCGTGCGGGTACGGGCCGGACGACGTGACGATGAACTGGATGCCGCTGGACCACGTGGCGATCGTGATGTACAACGTGCGCGACGTGTTCCTCGGCTGCGAGCACGTGAACGCGAAAATCACCACGTTCCTCGCCGATCCCCTGCTGTGGCTGGACTGGATCGACCGGCACCGGGCCACCAACACGTGGGCGCCCAACTTCGCGTACGCGATGGTGAACGAGCGCGCCGGGCAGATCGGCGGCAGGCACTGGGACCTGTCCTGCATGCGCGCGATGACCAACGCCGCCGAGCCGGTCATCGCACGTACCGCGCACCAGTTCCTCAACCTGCTCGCGCCGCACGGCCTGCCCGCGGACGCGATGCGCCCGTGCTGGGGCATGTCGGAGACGTGCTCGGGTACGACGTACGCGCGGATGGACCGGCACCACCCGCAGGCCGCGACCGTACCGGTGGACCAGTCCTCGCTCGGCGGCGACCTGCGGCCGGGTACCGGTCCGGACGCGGTGACCTTCACCGAGGTCGGTCCGCCGATCCCGGGCCTGCGGATGCGCATCGTGGACGAGTCCGGCGCCGTGCTGCCCGAGGACCGGATCGGCTCGCTGCAGGTCTGCGGCGACGTGATGATGCGCGGGTACCACGGCAACGCCGAGGCGAACGCGCAATCGTACACAAAGGACGGTTGGTTCGTCACCGGCGACCTCGCGTTCGTACACGGCGGATCGCTGGTCATCACCGGCCGGCAGAAGGACCAGATCATCGTGCGCGGCGTGAACTATGTGGCGCACGAACTGGAGGCCGCCGTCGAGCTGGTCGAAGGCGTCGAGGTGACGTATGTCGCGGCGGGCGGCGTGCCCGATCCGGACCAGGGTTCGGACCGGCTGGCGCTGTTCTTCGTGCCGACCTCGCCCGAGCCGGACGCGGTGCGGCAGACCGTGGCGGCGATCCGCGGCCGGCTGGTCCGGGACGTGGGCCTGTCCCCCGACTTCGTGGTGCCGGTGTCGCGGGAGGAGTTCCCGAAGACCGGCAGCGGGAAGATCCAGCGCGGCCAGCTCATCGCGGAGCTGCGCGCCGGCACGTTCGACGACCGCCTGCGCGACCTCGCGACCACCCCCGGGGCGGAGACCGGGCCACCGTCGTGGTTCTTCGAACGCGTCTGGCGCGAGTCCCCGGGCGCTGCGGGAGGAACGGGCCCAGGCCGCCGGTGGTTGCTGTTCGCCGGCCCCGAGCCCATCGAGCTTCCCGGCGAGACCATCGTGGTACGGGCCGGCACGGGCTTCACCGCCACCGGCGCCGGGTACACAGTGGACCCTCGGGACGCGTCCCACTACGCGCGGCTGCTGGCCGAGGTGGGGCCGGTGGACGCGGTGGTGCACGCCTGGGGTACCGAGCCCATGCCCGCCACCACCCGGGCCGACCTGGACGCCGCCCTCGCCCGTACCGCGTACTCGCTGTCCTGCCTGCTGACCGCGCTCCCGGGCGACGCCACGCTGCTGGTACTCACCACCGGCGGCGTGTGGACCGGCGACGGTGACCCGCTCGACCCGGCCAAGGGCGGCCTGCCCAGCCTGGTGCGTACCGCCGCCGAAGAGTCGACCGTCGCCCGCATCCGGTACGTCGACGCCCCCGGTGGCTGGCCGGCCATCATCGCCGCCGAACTGGCCACCGGTACCGGCGACGACGTGGTCGCGTACCGGCACGGCCGGCGGCTGGCACCCCGGCTGCGCGCGGTCGCGCCGGACGACGCCGGCGACGGTCCGGCTCCCCTCGTCGCGGGCGGGCGGTACCTGGTGACCGGCGGCCTGGGCGGGATCGGCCTCGAACTCTCCCAGTACCTGCTCGCCGCGTACGGCGCCCGGCTGCTCGTACTCGGCCGGTCCGACCCCGGCGAGCGGCTGGCCGAGCTGACCGGACTGGGTGACGTGCGGTACGCCGCCGTGGATGTCGCCGACGAGCCGGCGGTACGGGGCGCGGTCGCCGCCGCCGAGATGGCCTGGGGCCAGCCGCTGTCCGGCGTGCTGCACCTGGCCGGCGCGGGCATCGCCGACCAGTGGGCCGACCTGCCCGCGCACACCCTGGCCCGGGAGCACGTGGACCGGTTCGCGCACATGTACCGCGCGAAGGTCCACGGCACCTGGGTGCTGGCCCGGCTGCTGGCCGACCGACCGCGGACCCCGCTGATCCTGTTCTCCTCGGTGAACGGGGAGTTCGGCGGCAGCGGATTCGGCGCGTACGCCTCGGCCAACGGGTACCTGCAGGCGTTCGCCGAGCACCGCGCCCGGATCGCGGGCCGGCCGGCGTACGCGCTCGCCTGGAGCATGTGGCGCGAGGTCGGCATGAACCGCACCACCTCGCCGGCACTGGTCGAGGCGCGCGGGTTCCGGCCGGTCGGGGTGGACGAGGGCATCGCCTCGCTGCTGACCGCGCTCGCGCTGGACCGGCCGTACCTGGTGATCGGCCTGGACCGGACCAACCCGCACGTGCTGCGGCACGTCGACCCGGAGCAGCTCGACCTGGTCGACGTGGTGCTCGCGTACGCCGCCGGCGGCGAGGTGTCGGAGAAGGAGCTGCGCTGCGCGGTCGAGTCGGCGCTACCGGCCGGGGGCGGGCCGATCCGCCTGGTACGCCTCGAAACGCTGCCCGAGGACGCCACCGGCGCGGTGGACCGGGACCGGCTGCGCCTCACCCTGGCCCGCACCCGCAAGGCCGGCCCGGCACCCCGGCGGGAGGAGCCGGCCACCCCGCTGGAGTCCCGGCTCGCCGCCGTCTGGGCGCAGGTGCTCGGGCGCCGCGACGTGGGCCGGCACGAGACCTTCTTCGAGCTGGGTGGCGGGTCGCTGCAGGCGGCCCAGGTGGTCGCCCGGCTGAACGCGGACCTGCCGGCCCGGCTGGCCGTGGAGCACCTGTACGAGCACCCGACCGTCGCGCAGCTCGCCACCGCCGTGCAGTCCGAGAGGGAGGAACCGCAGGATGTCCACCACTGACGGCGTCACCGCCGCGCCCGCACCCACCGTCGAGTACGTGGCCGCCGAGATCGTCGCGCCGGTGCTGGGCGTACCGGGCGTGGGTCGGGACGCCGACTTCTTCGAGCTCGAAGCGACCAGCCTGCACATGGTGCAGATCGTGGCCAAGGTGCAGAGCCTGTTCGGCATCGAGCTGCCGCTCCCCGATCTCTTCGACGAGCCGACCGTGGCCGGCCTCGTCTGGCTGATCGAGCGCGAACTCAACCAGGCGTAGCCGTGAGCGAGCGTCAGCGAGCGAACCAGCCAGGCACGGACGGCGTGGCCGGATCCGCAGCCGCGCGAGGATCCGGCCACGCCGTGAATTTGCAGCTGCACTGGTTCCTGCCCGGGCACGGGGACGGGCGGGAGGTCGCGAAGGGGGCGGGGCGCAGCGTGCGGCGGGAGCCGGACACCGGCTACCTGGCCCAGGTCGCGCAGGCCGTGGACGGGCTGGGCTTCGCCGGCGCCCTGGTGCCGTTCGGCCTGTTCTGCGAAGACCCCTGGCTGGTATCCGCGGCGCTGGCCGGCGGTACCCGGCGGCTGCGGTTCATGGTCGCCGTGCGCCCGGGGCTGGCGTCCCCGACCCTGGTGGCCCAGATGTGCGCCACCTTCCAGCGCCTGTCCGGCGGCCGGCTGCTGCTCAACGTGGTCACCGGCAGCGACGCGGACGAGCAGCACCGGTACGGGGACTGGCTGGACCACGAGCAGCGGTACGAGCGCACCGGCGAGTTCCTCGACGTGCTGCGGCGCTCCTGGGCCGGTACCCCGTTCGACTTCGCCGGTACCCATTACCGGATCGCGGCCGGCCGGCTCACCCGTACCCACCCGGTACGCCCGCTGGTCATGCTCGGTGGCTCGTCCCCGGCCGCGCACCGGGTCGCCGCCCGCCACGCCGACGTGCTGCTGTGCTGGGGCGAGCCGCCGCCCAGCCTCGCCGGCGTGGTGAAGCAGGTCACCGAGCTGGCCGACGGGTACGGGCGCCAGCTGGCGTTCGGTACCCGGTTCCACGTGATCTCGCGGGACACCTCGGCCGAGGCGTGGGCGGTCGCACAGCGGCTCGTGGCGGGCATGGACCCCGAGGTGGTGGCCAAGGCACAGCAACGCTTCGCGCGCAGCGAGTCGGTCGGCCAGCGCCGCGCGGCCGCGCTCACCGGCGGCGGGCTGGACGACCTGGAGGTGTACCCGAACGTGTGGGCCGGGTACGGGCTGGTCCGCCCGGGCGCGGCCATCGCGCTGGTCGGCAGCCACGAGGAGGTGGCCGACCGGATCGAGGAGTACCACGCGCTGGGCATGGCGCACCTGATCCTGTCCGGCCAGCCCCACCTGGAAGAGGCGTACCGGTTCGGCGAGGGCGTGCTGCCGCTGCTGCGCGAGCGGGGCGTCGTGGCGACGGACGGGGGGAGCTGATGATCGGCGTACCGGCGACCCTGGTGGTCGGGAACCCGCGGCGCGGGTCACGGACGATGGCGGTGGCGTGCCAGGCGACCGACGTGATCCGGGAACGGCTGGCCCGGGCGGGCGTACCCGTGGCCGTGCCCGAGATCGTGGACCTGGCCGAGTTCGGCCCGCGGCTGCCCGCGCGGCTGCTGGCCGGCAGTGACGAGCACGGGCTGTTCGGCCCGGTGCTGGACCTGGTGCGGGTACCCGGGCTGCTGGTCGTGGCGAGCCCCACCTTCAAGGGCAGCTACACCGGGCTGCTCAAGCTGTTCATGGACATGCTCCCCCGGGACGCGCTGGCCGGTACGGTCGCCGTCCCGCTGACCACCGCGGCGTGGGCGCAGCACCGGTTCGTGGCCGACACGTACCTGCGCGCGCTGCTCGTCGAGCTGGGCGCCGCGGTACCCGTGCCGGGGCTGTCCATCATCGAGAGCGAGTTCACCCACGTCGACGCCGCGATCGCGGCGTGGGCGGGCGCCGCCGTACCGGTGCTGGCGCCCGTCCTGCAGCAGTTGTCCGGCCACGGCCGACCGCTCGTGTCGAGCGTCGCGCACGGCCCGGCGGAGAACGTCATCGGCTGACAGCCACTGACCGAGGAAGGTACTGACATGACCGAATCCCCGCCCACCATCACGCCGGAGCGCACCGAGGCGCAGATCCGCGAGACCGTACTCGCGATCATCGTCGACATGGCGCCCAACTCCGACGCCGCCAAGGGTCCGGACACGCACCTGGTCGACGACCTGGGCTACCACTCGCTGGCGCTGCTGGAACTCGCGTTCGCGCTCGAGGACGAGTTCGACCTCGAACCGATCGACGAGGAGACCGCCCGCAAGATCACCACGATCGGTGCGGTACAGGACGCCGTCATCGAACGGATCGGGCAGCGCGACGCGGCTGCGTGAGCAGCACTTCGCGCAGCGCCCGGCGATCCACCTTGCCGAGGCTGGTCCGGGGCAGGCTGTCCACCACCGCGAGGCGGTCGGGCAGCTTGTACCCGGCCACGCCGCGGGCGGTCAGCAGTTCCTTGACCGAGGACAGGGTCGGCTCCGCACCCTCGCGGGGTACCACCACCGCGCAGGTCTTCTCGCCGAGTACCCGGTCCGGCAGCCCCAGCACCGCCACCTCCCGTACCCCGGGGTGGGCGAGCAGGTGGCCCTCGATCTCCTCGGGGGCCACCTTCTCGCCGCCCCGGTTGATGACGTCCCTGACCCGCCCGGCCACCACGAGCCGCCCCTCGGGCGTCAGCCGCACCAGGTCACCGGTGCGCAGGAAGCCGTCCGCGGTGAACACCCGCGCGTTGTACTCCGCGGCCCGGTAGTACCCGCGCAGCACGCAGGGTCCGCGGGCCAGCAGCTCGCCCACCTCCCCCGGGGGTACCGGCCGATCCTGCTCGTCCACCACGCGCAGCTCGTCGCCGGCGCACAGCGGCCGGCCCTCGGTGGCCGCGCGCACCTCCGCCGGCTCGTCCCGGCGGGTGAACACGAGCAGCCCCTCGGCCATGCCGAACCAGCGGGTCAGCGTGCAGCCCAGGGTGGCGTCCACGCGGCGCGCCACCGCCGGGTCCAGCGGCGCCCCGCCCACCTCGATGACCAGGCCGGAGAGGTCCACGTCGAACAGCTCGTACAGCTCCATCCACAGTGGAAGGAAGGCCGGCATCAGCGTGGTGAGGGTGACGCCCTCGGCCGCGATGAGCGGGAACACCTCGTCCGGGCTGGGGCTCGCGGCCAGTACCGCCTTGCCGCCGGCCCACAGCGCGCCGAGCAGCCCGGGACAGCCCAGCGCCGCGTTGTGCGCCACCGGCAGCGCGGCCAGGTAGGCGCCGCGCTCGTCGAAGCCGATTTCCCTTGCGGTGGCCCGGATCTGGAAGACGTAGTCGTCGTGGGTGCGCGGGATCAGCTTGGGCTGCCCGGTGGTACCGCCGGAGAGCAGGAAGAAGGCGGCCTCGGACGGGTCCGGGCGGGGCAGCTCGCGGGGTGCGGCCAGGAGGTCGGGCAGGTCGGTGTCCACCAGCACGTGCGCCAGGCCCGGCACGGCCGCGCGCACCTCGCGGGCCAGCGCCCGGTAGTCGAAGCCCCCGGGCGCGCCGGGTACCACGTAGGCCGCGGCGCCGGTGTGCTCGCACAGGTACGTGATCTCGCTGCGCCGGTGCGCGGGCAGCGCGTACACCGGCAGCGCGCCGAGCCGGAACAGCGCGACGGACACCACCACGAACTCGGGGCTGTTGGGCAGCTGGACCACCACCCGGTCACCGGCGCGCAGCCCCAGCTCGTGCAGGCCGGCGGCCAGCCGGTCGGCCCAGGTGTCCAGCTCCACATAGGAGTATCGCCGCCCCGCGGCCACCACTGCGACCCGCTCGGGGTCCCGCGCCGCCCACGGGCGCAGCAGGTCCCCCAGCACCTCGCCCCGCCAGTACCCGGCCGCCCGGTAGAGCTCGGCGAACTCCTGCGGCCACGGCACGCATCCAGACAGCATGACGGAACTCCTCGCTCAGATATGTGGGACTAGCGAACAAGGCGGCGGTACCGGCGGATCGCCAGCGGGACGCAGCAGGCGCTCACACCGAGCGTCCAGGCGAGCGTCTCCAGCAGCGGCAGCGCGACCGGACCGCCGTGGGACAGCCCGTACAGGGCGGTGGCCGCGATCGAGATCGGGTTGGCCCGCACGAACGGCTGGAGGAAGTCCGGGAACTCGGCAACGGGCACGAACCCGGACGAGAACAGGAACAGCAGCAGCACCGGATTGCCGACCACCGCGCGGATCGTGTCCATGCCCTTGAAGCTCAGCCCGGCCAGCACGCCCAGCGCGGTCACCATGGTGGCGAACAGCGCGACGACGCCGTAGAACCCCAGTACCGCCAGCGCCCCCTGGGTGAACCGGAACCCGGGCAGGTACGCCACTCCGGTCGCGATCAGCGCCACCAGCAGTACCCGCGCCACGTCCCCGACCACCCGCCCGCCGAGCACGCTGAACGCGCTCACCGGCAGCGTCCGTACCCGGTCCAGCAGGCCGGAGCGGATGTCGTTGAGCATGGCCAGCGCGGTGACCGTGGTACCGAACGCGGCCGTGACGAGGATGATGTCCGGGGCCAGCCGGTCCACGTACGCGCCGTGCGCGGCGGCGGTCACGATCTTCCCGGCCAGGGCCAGCTGCATGAGCATCAGCAGCAACGGGAACAGCAGCACCGAGACGAGGTTGGGCCGGCTGCGGAAGAACCGCCGCACGTTGCGCCCGGCGAACAGCAGCGTCTGCGACATCACGGCGCCACCCGCCGGAACGCGCGGCTCGCCGTGAACCCGAGCACGAGGCCGAGCCCCGCGATCCAGGCGACCGCCGCGCCCACCGTCCCGGCCGGAGCATGGCCCGCGGCCAGCGCCCGCAGCGCGTCGGCGACCGCGGAGACCGGGGACACTCGCACCACCGGCGCCAACCAGTCCGGGAACGCATCCGCCGGCGCGAACGCGGTGGACAGCGTCAGCAGCGGCAGGTACGGCAGGTAGAGCAGCGGGTACACGGACTCGGGCTGGGCCACCACCAGGGCGAGCGTGGCGGTACCGAAGCACAGCGCGAGCGCGAACCCGACCGCGAGCGCCAGGAACCCGGCGCCGTCCAGCACACCGTGCAGCCGGAACCCGGCCACGTACCCGGCGGCGACCACCACCGCGCTGGACACCAGTGCCCGGACGCCCTCGATGGACAGCCGCGCCACGGGTACCGCGGTGGCGCGCAGCGGCAGGGTACGCAGCCGGGCCAGGATGCCGCTGGTACGGTCCTCCCCGACCGCCGAGGCGGTGGCGATCGCGGTGAGCATCATCGCCTGTACCACCACCGCCGGCGGCAGGTACTGCGCCGCGTTCACCCCGTACCCGGTGAGCAGGCGGGCGTACACGACGAGGAACCCGACCAGGAACACCAGCGGGGTCACCAGCATGGCCACCAGGGCCGGCCCGGTACGCGTCAGCCGCCACGCCCGGCCCGCCAGCACGAACGCGTCGTACGCGAAGCCGGTCACGCGGGCACCGTTTCCGGCTGGCCGGTGAGCGCGAGGAAGACGTCGTCCAGGGTGGGGCGGCGCCGGACCAGGTCCTCGGGTTCGATGCCGGCGGCGTCCAGCATCGCGGCGATCTCCACCAGGGTGCGCGTGTCCGGCGCCGGTACCGTCACCGTGTTCCCGCCGCCGGTACCCACCTCGTGCGCCCGGCCGCCCAGCTTGCCGACCACCCGGCGCAGCTCCTCGGGCGAGCGCAGCCGGATCTCGCAGACCGCGCCGCCGGCCCGGTCCTTGAGTTCGCGCGCCGTCCCCTCGGCGATGACCCGGCCGTGGTCGATGACCGCGAGCCGGTCGGCGAGCTGGTCAGCCTCCTCCAGGTACTGCGTCGTCATCAGCACGGTGGTCCCCGCGTCCCGCAGTTCCCGCACCACCTCCCAGGTGGTGCCGCGGCTGCGCGGGTCCAGGCCCGTGGTCGGCTCGTCCAGGAACAGCACCGGCCGCGGCACCACCATGCTGATGGCCAGGTCCAGCCGGCGCCGCATGCCACCGGAGTACGCCTTCACCGGCTTTCCCGCCGCGTCGGCCAGGTCGAAGCGGGCGAGCAGTTCGTCGGCGCGCCTGCGGGCCTGCGCCCGGCCCAGCCGCAGCAGCCGGCCGAAGAGCACCAGGTTCTCCCGCCCGGTCAGCATGATGTCGACCGCCGCGAACTGGCCGGTGACCGCGATGCTGCCGCGTACCCGGGCCGGCTGGGTACGCACGTCGTACCCGGCCACCCGGGCCGTACCGGCGTCGGGCGCGAGCAGCGTGGTCAGGCAGTTGATGGTCGTGGTCTTGCCGGCACCGTTCGGGCCGAGCAGCCCGACGATCCCGCCGGTCGGTACGTCGAGATCGATGCCGTGCAGTACCGCCGTGCGGCCGTACGCCTTGCGCAGGCCGCGTACTTCGATGGCGAGGGTCACGCGTGGGCTCCTTCCCCGCAGGCCAGGACCGTCTCCAACGCCTCGGGCAGCCGCTCCTGCCAGGTGGCGAACGTGTGCGCGCCGGGCGCCCGGACGAACCGGACGTCGGCCGAGCGGTCGGCCAGCGCCTGGTAGAGCCGGCCCGTCCAGTCGCGTACCGTCGGCCGGTCCTCGTTGCCGACGAACACGTAGAACCGCCCGTGGTCGGCGGCGCCCTGCGCGATGCGGCGCAGTACCCAGCCCTCCCGCTCGGTCGGCGGCGCCCACCAGAACGGGCCGGCGAGCGCGACCGCAGCCGGTACCTCCGCCGGGTGCTCGCACGCGGCCA
Source organism: Rugosimonospora sp. (assembly GCA_035278125.1). GTDB lineage: Bacteria > Actinomycetota > Actinomycetes > Mycobacteriales > Micromonosporaceae > DATEJJ01. The sequence goes on along the minus strand of DATEJJ010001154.1, from coordinate 3,813 downwards.
CCATCGCGGCGACCGCGCCGAGGCTGGCCCCGGCGAACACCACCGGGAGCGTCGCGCCGCCCATGCCGAGCAGGTCCCGCGCCAGCGGCAGCGCCTCGGCGAGCACCGTGCCCAGGAAGGCGCGCGGCTCGGCCAGCTCCACGTTGCGGGTGTTCCAGTCGGGGTGCCCGATGAACAGCGCCGGGCAGGGCGGGATCAGCCCGGCGTCGATCAGCCGGTCCAGGATCGCCGGTACCCGCACCACGTCCACGAAGTCCGGCCCGTCGACCATCACCAGCAGCTTGCCCGGGTGCTCCGGGTCGAAGCCGACCGGCGTGTACAGGTCGATCCGGCGCTGCGTCTCCAGCGTCTCGCTGCGCCAGACGTGACTCGTGACCGTCCCCCGCGCACCGACCGAGGTCCAGGTGTCGCCGGCCTCGGCGTCCTTGCGCAGCGCCTCGGCGTACCCGGCGATGGTCGGGTAGTCGAAGATCAGCCGCAACGGCACCTCGCGGCCGAGCAGGCGGCGGGCGCTGCTGGTGGCCCGCACCGCGAGCAGCGAGTGGCCGCCGGAGAGAAAGAAGTCGTCGAGTACGGACACGTCCCGGCCCAGCAGCGCCGACCACGCGTCGACCAGGAAGCCCTCCAGGTGGTCGGCGGCGACCCGGTCGGTGGTGCTGCCGGACACCGACGGCTCCGGCAGGGCGGCCCGGTCGATCTTCCCGCTGGCGGTGAGCGGGAACTCGGGCAGCACCACGAGGAACGGGGGAACCTCGTACGCCGGCAGCCGCTCGGCGAGGTGCCGGCGGATGTCGGTGACGTCCGGCGCGTCCCCGTCGGTGACCAGGTAGCCGACCAGGGCCGGGCCGCTGGGCAGCCGCTTGACCGTGGCCGCCGCCCGGCTGATCGACGGGTACTCCAGCAGCGCGTGCTCGACCTCGGCCAGCTCGATCCGGTACCCGCGCACCTTCACCTGGTGGTCGGCGCGCCCGCCGAACTCGACCGTGCCGTCCGGCCGGAACCAGGCCAGGTCGCCGGTGCGGTACATGCGCGAGCCGGGCGGCCCGTACGGGTCGGGCAGGAAGCGCTGCGCGGTCAGGCCCGGCCGGTTCAGGTACCCGCGGGCCACGCCCGGCCCGGCGATGTACAGCTCGCCGCGCACCCCCACCGGTACCGGGCGCAGCCGCTCGTCCAGCACGTGCCACCGGCTGTTGGCGGTGGGCCGGCCGATCGGCACCGGGCCGTGCAGCGGTGCGTCGCCCGGGTGTACCGAGGCGATGACGGTCGTCTCGGTCGGCCCGTACGCCGCGGTGATCCGGCAGCCGGGCAGCCGCTCCATGACCGCGGTGAAGTTGTCCGGGTTGATCACGTCGCCGCCCACCACCACGTGGTCCAGCGGCTCCAGCTCGGCCAGCCCGCGGTCCACCACGAGGTCCAGCTGCGGCGCGACCAGGTGCGCGGCGGTCACCCCGTACCTGCGGTACACCTCGCCGAGGTTGTCGGCGAGCACGTCCACCTCGACCGCGACGGTCGCGCCACCGGCGGCCAGCGGCCCCCACAGCTCGATGGTGGACACGTCGAAGGTCAGCGGCGACATCTGCAGGAAGCGGGTGCCGGGCCCGAGGTCGATCCAGCGCGGTGCGCCGGCGACCAGCCGGACCACGCCCGCGTGCGTCACCGCCACCCCCTTGGGCGTGCCGGTGGAGCCCGACGTGTAGATGACGTTGAACAGGTCGCCGCCCGCGAGCGGCACCGGCGGTGGCTCCGTGTCCCGCGCACCCACTTCCGGATCGCCGGGACGGTGCACCAGGACCGGTCCGGCGGAGGGCGGCAGCATGTCGCGGAGGTCAGGACCGGCGAGCACCAGGCGCGGGCGGGCCTCGTCCAGCACCTGCGCGATGCGCCGCTGCGGGTGCCCCGCGTCGATCGCCAGGTAGGCCGCGCCCGCCTTGAGCACGGCCAGCAGGCACACCACCAGCTCCGCGTCCCGCCGGGCGCAGACCGCGACCACATCACCCCGGCGCACCCCGTGCGCGCGCAGGTGGTGGGCGAGCTGGTTGGCGCGGGTACACAGGTGCGCGTAGCTGAGCGTGGTGTGCGCGTCGACCACCGCCGGTGCGTCCGGGTCGGCGGCGCGCCGGGCCTCGATGAGGTCGACCACCGACTCCGCCGGCAGCCGCTGCGCGGTGTCGTTCCAGGCGGCCAGCAGCGTGCGCTCCGCCCCGGTCACCAGCGCGAGCTGCGACAGCGGGGTGTCCGGCGCGGTGGCCACGAGGTCGAGCAGGCGGGCATACCGGTCGGCGAAGGCCGCCATGGTGGCCTCGTCGAACAGGTCGGCGCGGTAGATGACGAGCGCGCCCACCTGTCCATCCTGGACAGTCGTGTGCAACTCGACGTCGAAGCGCGCGCCCAGCGCCGAGGCGGGTGCGGCGTGGTCGTGCCGCAGCACCGGCGGCGTGGCCGGGGTGTCCGGCACGTTCTGGTGCACCAGTACCGTCTCGAACAGCGGGTTGCGCCCGGCCTCCCGCCGGATGCCCAGCTCCGCGACGACCCGCTCGAACGTGACGTCCTGGTGCTGGAAGGCGCCGAGCACGGTGCCGCGCAGCCGGCCCAGCAGTTCCCGGAAGGTGGGGTCGCCGGACACGTCGGCGCGCAACGCGACCGTGTTGGCGAAGAAGCCGACCGCGCCCGCCAGCTCCGGCACGGTCCGGCCGGCGAGCACCGACCCGAAGACCACATCGGACTGTCCACTATAGACCTTCAACAGCGCGGCGTACGCGGCGGACATGAGCGCGAAGGCCGTGGTCGACTCGGCCTCCGCGAGCGCCAGCAGGCTCGCGGACACGTCCGGCGACGTCCGCACGGTACGCACACCGCTGGCGTTACCCGGCACCGGCGGGCGCGGGTGGTCGGTACGCAACTCCACGGGTACGCACCCGGCCAGCCGGTCGGTCCAGTACCCGAGCTGCCGGCGCAGCACGTCCCCGGCCAGCCAGCCGCGCTGCCACACCGCGAAGTCCACCGGGTGCACCGCCGGCTCGGGCAGTTCCCCGCCCGCGTACAGCACCTGCAGCTCGTGCGCGAGTACCCCGAGCGACCAGCCGTCCACCACGAGGTGGTGGAAGACCACGGTGACCACCCAGCCGTCCGGCAGGCGCGCGCCCACCGCCCGTACCAGCCGGCCCTCGCGCAGGTCGAACGGGGTGGCGAGGTCCTCGGCGAGCAGTTCGCGCCAGCGCCGCGGCGAGGTGGCCCGGTGCCACCGCACCCGGGGCGTGAACGGCTCGTCCACCACCTGCTGCGGCAGCCCGCCCGCGTCCGTGCGGAACCGGGTACGCAGCGCCTCGTGCCGGGCCACCAGCGCGGTGAGAGCCAGCGTGAACCGCTCCCGGTCCAGCTCGCCGTCCACCCGCAGCGCCATCGGCACCAGGTACGCGTTGCCCGCCTCACCCAGCTCGTGCAGCAGCCACAGGCCCTCCTGCACGAAGCAGAGCGGCGCACCGGCCGCCCGGTCCAGCTCCGCCGGTACCAGCGGCGGTACCACCCGGTCCGGCGTGGCCGCCGCCCGGGTCAGCGCGCGTACCGTCGGGTGCTCGAACAGCAGCGTCACCGGCAGCTCGACGCCCAGCGCCTCGCGCAGCGCCAGCATCACCGGCAGCGCCAGCAGCGAGTGGCCGCCCGCGTCGAAGAAGTTGTCCTGCGGCCCGAGGTCTGGCCGGCCCAGCAGTTCGCGCCACACGGCCAGCACCGCCGGCTCCCACTCGGACGCCTGCGCCTCGCTCGCCGCCCCGCCCGCCGGTACCGCCGCCAGCGCGAGCGCCTCCCGGTCCGGCT
>DATEJJ010001153.1:0-3874 GCA_035278125.1 Rugosimonospora sp. | reverse complement strand
CCAGCCGCTGCCGCTCGATCGCCAGCAGCCCCGAGTCCCGGCCGCCGCGACCGGGCCCGGCCAACTCCGCCACCCTCAGCTCCCGGGCGCCGACCGCCAGCCACAGCCGGCCGCGCTCGGCCCAGGCGCCGCCGAACTGTGCGGTGGCCACCTCGTCCAGCGAGGCCAGCAGCGCCACCATGTCCACGTCCCGGGACAGCCCGGCGCGGACCAGCTCGCGCAGCGTGACCGGGGTGGCCGCGATCAGGTCGGCGGGGGCGGTGAACGTGGTGTCCGCGGTGAGGAACACCACGAACGCGGCGACCGCGGCGTGTACGTCCGCCACCGCGGACGCGTACCCGGGCGGCGGCTCCAGCCCGAAGTCGACCAGGCGTACCTGCCCGGCAAGGTCCACGAGCACCGCGTCCGGGCGGTACCCGCTGTGCGCCACCCCGGCGGCGTGTACCGCGGCCAGCCCGCACAGCGAACCGCGCAGCAGGTACAGCGCCGCCTCGGGGGTCACCACCCGGCCGTGCGCCAGCAGCGCGGGCAGCGGTACCGCCCGGGGCGCGTCCAGTACCACCGCCGCGCCGTGCTCCTCCTCGACGAACTCCCGTACCCGCACCAGGTACTGACTCTCCACAGTGGAGAGTACGGCGACCTGCCGCCGCGCCCGGTCCCGCAGCTCGCCCGCCACGTACCGGAGCAGCACCTCGCCGCCCCCCGCCCCGTCGTGCCGGGCCAGCACCAGCCGGTCATCCCATCCGCGCAGCTCCGTGTAGCCGCCGATCCGCACCATCGCCTCCTCGGAAGCGCGCCCCCCAGCGCCAATGTCCACAGTGGACCATCTTGCTCCCCCGAAAGCGGCCCACCCGATGCTAGAGAGGCACACGCCCGAGGGGGCATTCGGCTATCGGCCAGACTTGTGTCGACCGTGCGGTCAGCGGCAGGAGTTCGCCCGAGCCTCACAAATGGTGCACAAGTGCCACCGCGATGGCGGCCAGCCCCTCGCCGCGCCCGGTCAGGCCCAGCCCGTCGGTGGTGGTACCGGCGACCGTGACCGGCGCGCCCGCGGCGGCGGAGAGCACCTCCTGCGCCTCCGCACGCCGGGTACCGATCCGGGGCGCGACGCCGATCACCTGGATCGAGATGTTGCCGACCTCCCAGCCCGCGGCCCGTACCCGCCGGGCGGCCTCGCCGAGCAGGGCGACCCCGGAGGCACCGGCCCACTCCGGCCGGTCGGTACCGAAGTTGGCACCCAGGTCGCCGAGTCCGGCCGCGGACAGCAGCGCGTCGCAGGCGGAGTGGGCGGCCACGTCCCCGTCGGAGTGCCCGGCCAGCCCGGCGGCGTCCGGCCAGTGCAGCCCGGCCACCCAGCACGGCCGCCCGGCCTCGAACGCGTGCACGTCGGTACCGACACCTACCCGCGGAACGATCACGAGGAGAGGCTATGCGCCAGCAGGGCCTCGGCGAACAGCAGGTCGACCGGCCTGGTGATCTTCAGAGCCAGCTCGTCGCCGGCGACGCAGTACACCCGGCCGCCGATCTTCTCGACCAGCCCCGCGTCGTCCGTGTGCTCGTCCACGGCCGCCGCGTGCGCCTCCACGAGCACCGCCCGGCGGAACCCCTGCGGCGTCTGTACCGCGCGCAGCGTGGCCCGGTCGACGGTACCGGCGACCTCGCCGTCCTCGTGTACCCGCTTGATCGTGTCGACCACCGGAAGCACCGGGATGACCGCGTCGTGCCCCGCGCGTACCGCGCCGGCGACCCGGTCCACCAGGGACGCCGGGGCGAGCGCCCGGGCCGCGTCGTGTACCAGCACGATTCCGAACCGCGCGGGTACCGCCGCCAGCGCGGCGGCCACCGAGCCTTGCCGCGACGGGGCACCGGGTACGACGGTTACCGGCGCCACCGGGGCGAGCAGTTCGGCCACGGCCGCCACCCGGTCCGCGGGCGCGGCCACCACGATCAGGCCCACGGAGGGCGCCGCGGCGACCCGGTGGACCGCGTGTACCAGCAGGGGCTGCCCGGCGAGGTCACGCAGCGCCTTGGGCTCCCCCGGCCCCAGCCGCACGCCCGAACCCGCCGCAGGAACAAGGACCGCGACGTCACCGCGCAAATTGTGCTGCGCGATCACGTCGCGGTCCTCTTGGGTATCGCTGTCAAATACGAGGTAACCGACACTGGGAGGTGAGGCTCACGCCTCGGTGAGCACCTTGTCGAGGAGAATTTCCGCCTCGTCCTTCGTGCTCTTCTCGGCGAGCGCCACCTCGCCGACCAGGATGTCCCGAGCCTTGGCGAGCATGCGCTTCTCGCCCGCGGACAGGCCCCGCTCGCGCTCGCGCCGCCAGAGATCGCGCACGACCTCCGCGACCTTGAGCGGGTTCCCAGAGGCCAACTTCTCGAGGTTCGCCTTGTAACGCCGAGACCAGTTCGTGGGCTCTTCGGTGTGCGGGGCGCGGAGGACGTCGAAGACCTTGGTCAGGCCCTCTTCGCCAACCACCTCGCGAACACCGACAATCTCGGCATTTTCGGCCGGTACACGCACCGTCAGGTCACCCTGCGCAACCCGCAGGACGAGGTACTGCTTCTCCTCGCCCCTGATGACCCGAGTCTCGATTGCCTCGATGAGTGCGGCCCCGTGGTGGGGGTAGACAACGGTTTCGCCGACACTGAAAACCATAGGTTCGAAACCCCTTTCGCTGTGGCTAGGATAACACGGATCCGCCCCTCCGGCCCAGCCCGGGGCCGCGCGTTATGGCTGGTCAGCGCCGTTGTGAGTCCTCTTTCTCCAGCTTGACACAAGCCTGGTCCCGTGCATCGTTACCGGTTGTAACTGGCCCGTGACCAGGGTGAATGCGCAAACGGATATGTCCGGACACATAGCCGGGAGTAACTGAACCCGGGTTTGGGTACGGAACTGCCGTCCCGCTCTGGCGTCCCACCGCCGGATGCGGGAGAGTGGGGGTACTGCCAAGGAGATTGCCGATGGGCACGCTGCGGGGAGACAACGGCGGCGAGCGACCGTCAGAGGGTGGTGGGCTGCCCGACCTCCCGCCCGAGTGGGGCACGATCGTCATCCCGGACGACGCCGCCGCACTCGAGCACGAGGCCGAACTGGTCCGCAAGGAGCTGCGCCGTCAGGCACGGCGCAACCGTTGGCGACTGCGGTTCGGCTTACCCGCGCTCGCGCCCGGCTCCGGCGACGGCGACACCCCCGCGCTCGGCCTCCCCCTGCTGATCATGTCGATCGCCATCATCGCGACCCTCACCAGCCTCTTCGCCATCGCCTGGCCCACCCGTGCCGTCCAGTCGAGCCCGTCACCGCAGACCACCGCGCAGGTGAACGCCGCGCCCAGCACGCCGCCGGTACCCGACCTGACCCTGCGGGACGGTGCCGGTACGGCGCTGCGGCTGCGCTCCGCGCTGCCCGCCGTGATCCTGCTGGTCGACGGGTGCAGCTGCGGCTCGCTGATCATCGAGACCGCGCGGGCGGTGGGGCCGGCGGTGACGGTACTGGCGGTGGCCCGCACCGCGCCGCCGCTGCCCAGCGAACTGCCGGCCGGCCGGACCGTACGCGCGGCCGCCGACGAACACGGCACGCTGCGCACCATGTACGGCGGCGGTACGCCGGGCACGGCCGTCGGCGCGATCCTGGTGCGGAGTACCGGCGAGGTGATCACCGCGCTGCGCGACGTGCGTACGGTCGACAGTTTCCGGGCGTACCTGGGTCTGCTCAGCTGAGCGCGCGCAACAGCACCGCGTAGAGCGTCAGACCCGGCCCGAACGCCAACGCCACCACATGCTCCGGCCGCGCCGCCCGCAACTCCTCAACGATCATCAAAACCGTCGGCGAAGAACAATTACCATGCCGATCCAGCACCGCCCGCGACGC
>DATEJJ010001152.1:0-11315 GCA_035278125.1 Rugosimonospora sp. | reverse complement strand
ACCACGCCGCTGTGGGCGCGGCTGCTGCTCATCGCCGGCGCGCTGCTCGTGCTGGCCAGCGGTGGCGTGCTCATCGGTGCCAAGCTGCTGATCGCGCAGGCGACGAAGAGCGTCACCCAGACCAACCTGCTCGGCGGCGCGGGCAACCAGGCGTCCGCGCCGCCGGCCGAGCACCACGTCAGCATCACCGGCGCGGTCAACATCCTGCTGGTCGGCATCGATGCCCGGCCGGCACAGAGCGCGCAGGGCTCGCGCTCGGACAGCATCATCGTCCTGCACGTGCCGGCCGCCCATGACCGGGCTTACCTGGTGTCCATCCCGCGCGACACACTGGTGCGCATCCCGGCCAACCCGAAGACCGGGTACACCGGGGGCGAGAACAAAATCAACGCCGCGTTCTCGTACGGCAGCCAGAACGGCGGCGGGCTGCCCGGCGGGGTGGGCCTGCTCGCCGCCACCATCAAGGCGGAGTACGGGATCGGGTTCGACGCCGCCGCCGTGGTGGACTTCTCCGGCTTCCAGCAGGTGGTCGGCGTGCTCGGTGGTGTGGACATGTGCGTCGACGAGAAGACGACGTCCATCCACATTGGATTCACCAGGAGCGGCAAGGAGGAGGTGCCGTTCACGCAGGACGCGAACGGGCACCTCTACCCGGTGGCGGGCGTCAAGCCCGAGGTGTACCAGCCCGGCTGCCAGCACCTCGCCGGCTGGCAGGCGCTGGACTACGTGCGCCAGCGGGACCTGCTGGCCAAGGGGGACGGCGACTACGGCCGGCAGCGCCACCAGCAGCAGTTCATCAAGGCCATCTTCAAGCAGATCCTCTCCGCGGGTACGCTCACCAACCCGGTCAAGCTGGCCGGCGTGCTGGACACGGTCGGCAAGGCGATGACGGTGGACACCGGCGGGGTCAGCATCGCGGACTGGATCTACAACATGAAGGGCATCACCGGCTCCGGCATGGTCACCATCAACACCAACAGCGGGCACTACGACACCGTCAACGTGCCCGGCATCGGCGCCTGCGAGAAGCTCAACCCGACCAGCCTGCAACTGCTGGCGGACGTGCAGGCCGACACCGTGGACCAGTTCGTCACGGCGCACCCCGACTGGCGCAGCCAGAGCTGACCCGCGGCCTCAGTCGGCCAGGCGGAAGGCCAGCTCGGTCGCCCACTTGTTCAGGTCCGGCTGTACCGCCGGGTCGGTGTGGTAGATCTCCAGCCGGCAGCCCCACCACTCGCCCGCGTCGGTGCCCCGGCTGTCCCAGCGCAGCCCGCGCTCCCCGGCCCAGGCCAGCATCCCGGCCACCACGGGGACGAGCCCGGCGGGGTGGCCGTGGTGGGTGAGCGTCACGTACCGGCCGGCCGGCAGCACCCCGCCGAACACCGGCCGCTCGCCCGCCAGCTCCGCGGCCACCGGTACGCCCGCCTCGATCTCCAGCTCCCGCTCCATGTCGATGACGTTGTACTTGAGGAACGGGGCACCCGCCGGTACCGCGCCGTGCCCGGCCAGCCAGCCGAACACCTCGGGCAGGCGGTCCGCGATCTCGGGAATGGTCCGCATGGTGACCAGCTGCCGTACAGCCACGTAGGGCTGAGCTGGTCGGTCCGTGATGGCCGGCTCCACCGGCTGCGAGTTCGTCATACCCAGGCAGACTGCCCCACGCGGTGGAACTCATCGCACCCAGGGCCACCCACGGGTGGAAACCCGGGTACCCACCCGTGGACCGATCCACCGCCCCGGCCCGCACGCCTACCGTCAGCGCATGACCACAACGGAACTGACCCCCTCCCCGCGCATCACCTGGCCCGTGGCGGCCGTGGTATCGGCCGGTGCGGCGATCGTGCTCGCCGGCGGCCTGCTGGCCTGGCTCCACCCGGAGCAGCTCCTCCCGGCCGGCGCCTCCGCCGGTACCGGCGTGCACCTGTACGCCGCCCGGATGGCGGCCCGGGCGATCCCGCTCGGTGCCGCCCTGCTGGCCCTGCTCGCGCTGCGGGCACGCCGCCTGCTCGGCGCGCTGCTGGTGCTGGTGGCGGCCATCGAACTCGGCGACACGGTGAGCGCGCTGGCCAGCCGCGACTGGGCCGAGCTGTCCGGCCTCGCGGTGGCCGCCGCCTTCCTGTGGGCCGCGTCCCGGCTGCTCGGTGCTCCACTGTGGAGTGTCAGGGCGTGGCGGTGACCCGCGGTACCGTCCCCGCTTACCTCGACAGTTGAATCAAATGACGCGGCGGGCCGGTCTCCGGCAGCTGCGCGGCCCTCGGGTCGGCGCCGCCCGCCAGCAGGGCCGCCACCGGCAGGGTCGCCGCGCCGAAGGCCACCGCGTCCGGGCCGAGCCGGCACAGCTCGATGGTGGCCTGCTCGTACGGGTGGGCCAGCGCGTGTTCGCGGGCCGCCTGCCGGATCTCGGGGAGCAACTGGCCGCCCAGGGCCAGCCCGGCCCAGCCGCCGAGCACCACCCGCTCCGGGTTGAACAGGTTGATGAGGTTGGCGATGCCGGCCCCGAGCATGCCGGCCACCTCCTCCAGCAGCCGGGCCGCCGCCTTGGACCGCCGCGCCGCACCCAGCAGCGCCTCGATCTCGGCCACCTCACCCCGGTCCGCCACCCCGGTGCCGCGGATGCGCCGGTACCGCTCGATGATGCCCTCCGCACCCACGTACGCCTCCAGGCAGCCGTGCGCGCCGCAGCGGCAGGGCCGGCCCCCGTACACGATGGTGGTGTGCCCCCACTCCCCCGCGCTGCTGCTCGCGCCGCGGTAGGTGGCCCCGTCGGTCACCACGGCCGCGGCCACCCCGGATCCGACCAGCGCGATGACCGCGTGCCGGGCGCCGCGCCCGGCGCCGAACCACATCTCCGCCTGGCCCTGCGTCTTCGCCCCGTTGTCGAGGAACAGCGGCAGCGTCAGGCCCTGCTCGCGCAGCATCCGCTCCAGCGGTACCGCGCGCCAGCCGATGGTCGGGGCGTACACGTGGGCGCCGCGGTCCGCGCCGGGTGGCGGCTGCTCGACCGTGCCCGGTACCCCGATGCCCAGGCCGAGCAGGCTCTCCTCGGGGATGCCGGCCTGCTCGACCGCGTCCCGTACCCCGGCCGCGATGAGCCTGGCCACCCGGGCACCGCCCGGGCGCGCCGACAGCGGACGCTCCACTGTGGCGGATCGGGTCATGGCCAGGTCGAACAGCTCCACCTTGATGCCGGTCTCGCCCACGTCGACGCCGATCACGTTGCCGTACCCGGGATCGACGCGCAGCAGTACCCGCGGCCGTCCGCCGTCCGAGCCGACCTGGCCGGCCTCCACGATCAGCCGCTCGTCGACCAGCTCGGCGGTCACGTTGCTCACCGTCGCGCCGCTCAAGCCGGTCAGCTGGCTCAGGTCGAGCCGGCTCAACGGCCCGTCGAAGAAGAGCTTGGAGAGCACGATCGAACGGTTGCGGCGCCGGATGTCGCGCGCCGTGCGGGTGGTGTCCATGGGAACCAATCGGTCTGGGACGGGGCGGGCAGGGACCCGATGGGATTACCGTACCAGTGACGGCGATCTACTTATTGCGCGACTTACTTGAAGGCGCGTGCTTGCCCTTCCGGTCCCACAGCGGATGCACAGGTCTCGACCTGCGCTGACGCTGTGGTCCGTAAGTGGTGCGGTATGTCACGACGGTTACCCCGACCGGCGGGTACCGGCTTGTCGGTCGGGTAACCGGAACCACCGAACGACGTACCCGCAACCCGCCGTTGCGGTCGTCCAGTCCGGCGTGGTCGGCGATGGCACCGGGCTCCCGCCGGCATACCGTCGAGTCAAGACTCGAAACGGTAACGGTGGAGGCGATGGACAGCGGTGTGGCGGGGCTGCTGATCCGGAGCGGGCAGCCACGGCCGCGGGTGGTGCGCATCGAGGTGGTCGGGGAGATCGACCAGGCCAGCCTCGAACAGCTCAGCGAGGCGCTCACCCACGCGGCCGGGCTACGCCCCGCCCGGGTGGCACTGGACCTGACCCGGGTCGAATTCATGTCGTGCGGGGCCATGCGGTACCTGCTCGACGCGCGGCAGTGGGTGCCGGGGCTACGCATCGTGGCCGCGACCGCACCGGTACGCCGGCTGATCGCGGTGTACGGCGCGGACGCACTCCTGGACGAGCCGGTGCCGGCTCACAACGGTGGCGACTCGGCGAACTTGTAGCCGACGCCGAACACGGTGACCAGGTAGGCCGGGTGCGCGGGGTCGGGCTCGACCTTCTTGCGCAGGTTGCGGATGTGTACGTCCACGGTCCGCTCGGTGGTGTCCCGGTCCAGCTGGCTCGCCCGCTCCAGGATCTGCGCCCGGGTGAACACGACCCCGGGACGGCTGGCCATCGAGGCCAGGATCTCGAACTCGACCGGCGTGCAACTGACCGTACGCTCGCCGCAGCGCACGGTACGCCGGACCCGGTCGATCGCGAGCGCCCCGGCGCGTACCACGTCCTCGGCCGGCAGCGGGGCCCGCCCGGCCCGGCGCAGCAGGGTGCGTACCCGCGCCACCAGTTCCCGCGGGCTGAACGGCTTGGTGAGGTAGTCGTCGGCGCCGGTGTCCAGGCCGCGCAGCAGGTCGGCCTCGGTGGACCGGGCGGTGAGCATGAGCACCAGCACGTCGGACTCCCGGCGCAGCGTGCGGCACACTTCGAGCCCGTCCACGGCCGGCATCACGATGTCCAGCACCACCAGGTCGGGCCGGATGCGCCGGGCCTCCTGCAGCGCCGCGCGCCCGTCCCGCACCACGGTCGTGCGGTGCCCGTCCTGCTCCAGGTACCGCCGGATCACCTCGGCCTGCAAGCGGTTGTCCTCAGCCAGCAGGACCCGCGCGGTCATGCCGCATCCTCGCATGCAAGCGAGCGAGGACCCGGCACGACAATGCCACCCGGACCTCGCGGCAAGCGCTCGGTCATGCCGCATCCTCGCATGCAAGCGAGCGAGGACCCGGCACGACAATGCCATCCGGACCTCGCGGCAAGCGCTCGGTCATGCGGTCAACATAGACCACCGCCGCAATACGTCAGGCGCGCGGCGGGCCGGTGCTGGAGCGGAGAACCAAGCGGGTCGGTACCAGGGTGGTGCCGTGGCCGGTGGTGTCGTGCCGGATCTGGTGCAGGATGCCCCGCACGCACGCCCGGCCCACCTCCGCGAAGTCCTGGTGCACTGTCGTGAGTGGAGGGATGAACGAGGTCGCGTTGGGGATGTCGTCGAAGCCAACCACGCTGACGTCGCGCGGCACCACCCGGCCCCGCTCGTGCAGGGCGCGCAGCACGCCGAGCGCCATCTCGTCGTTGGCGGCGAAGATGGCGGTGCAGCCCGGCTCGGCGGCCAGGGCCTGCCCGATGCGGTACCCGGAGAGGGCGGACCAGTCCCCGCGCCGCAGCGGCGGTACCGGGCGGCCCCGGGCGGCGAGGACGTCCCGCCACGCCTCGGCCCGCCGGCCGCTGGCGAACGACTCCGCCGGGCCGGCCACGTGCCACACCGTACGGTGGCCCAGGTCCAGCAGGTGCTCCACCGCCTGCCGGGCGCCGTCCGCCTGGTCGGTGTCCACCACCGCGTACCGGTCGCCGGCGTCGGAGTCCACCACCAGCACGTGTACCCCGGGCGGCAGCGTCACGGTCGCGCTGTCCAGCAGGTGCACCTCCATGATGACGATGACCCCGTCCACGGCCAGTTCGCCGAGCCGGCTGAAGGCGCCGAGCACCGAGTCCTGCCGGGGTACCGCCACCGGGATGAGCGTGATGGCGTAGCCCTCCTGCGCCGCGTGCGTCGCGATCGCCTCCAGGGTGCGGCTGTTGCCGGTGCTGGACAGCGTGAACAGGATGACGCCGATGGTACGGAACCGGCCGGTCTTGAGCGCGCGGGCCGCGCTGTTCGGCCGGTACCCCAGCCGGGCCATGGCGGTGAGCACCTGCTGCCGGGTGGTGTCCACCACGCCCGGGTGGCCGGTGGAGACCCGGGACACGGTCTGTGACGACACGCCGGCGAGGCGGGCGACATCCGCCATGGATACCCGCCGTGGCTTGGGCATCTCTCCCTCCGACACAGCCCGCCTCCTCTGCGTACCGGTGCTCATTCGTGATATCGGCGGCTTGACGGGCCAGTCCGGCCAGTGACAGTATCACTGGCGCATGTTTGCGTAAACATCAAGCCGCGCGTAGCGTTCTGGCACCGCGAGCCCGCTCAAGCCCAACCGGACGAACCAGCCGGATTCTGGCAGGAATGTTTACGTAAACATGTCCGTTCGGACCGTAACTGACCCGAGAGGAGCACCGGTGACGGCGCTCGCCCCACCCACGATCGGCCGCTCCGGTCGCCTGCGCGCCGCCCGGCGCCGGCGGACCTGGACGGGCTGGGGCTTTGTCGGCCCGTTCATGGCCGTGTTCGCGTTCGTGTTCCTCGCGCCGATCGCGTACTCGATCTACCTGAGCCTGTACCGCACCCAGCTGATCGGCGGCACCACGTTTGCCGGTGTGCGCAACTATCGGGACGTGCTGGCCGACCCGCAGTTCTGGTCGGCCTTCGGCCGGGTGGCGCTGTTCCTGGTGGTACAGGTGCCCCTCATGCTGTTCCTCGCGCTGCTGGTGGCGCTGGCCATCGACAGCGGGCGGCTGTACGGCAAGGCGTTCTTCCGGGCGGCCATCTTCATGCCGTACGCGGTGCCCGCGGTGGTGGCCACGCTGATGTGGAGCTACATGTACGGCGTGCGCTTCGGGCTGGTCGGCAACCTGGACCAGGCGCTGGGCGTGACGCTGCCGGACCCGCTGTCGGCCAGGCTGCTGCTCGCCTCCATCGGCAACATCGTCACCTGGGAGTTCGTCGGCTACAACATGCTGATCTTCTACTCCGCACTGCAGGTGATCCCGGGCTCCCTGTACGAGGCGGCGGAGATCGACGGCGCCGGGCAGCTGCGGATCATCTCCGCCATCAAGCTCCCGGCGATCCGCGGCGCGCTGCTGATCGCCACGATCTTCTCCATCATCGGCAGCTTCCAGCTCTTCAACGAGCCCAACATCCTGAAGAGCCTGGCGCCCAACGTGATCACCACGTACTACACGCCCAACATGTACGCCTACTCGCTGTCCTTCTCCGGGCAGCGGTACAACTACTCGGCGACGGTGGCCATCGTGATGGCGGTACTCACGATGATCGTGGCCGGGGTGACCCAGCTGCGCGGCGCGCGAAGGGGGCGCTAGCGATGGCGACGATGGTACGCACCCCACCCCGTACCCGGGTGGCCACGCCGGTGCGGCGCCGCCGCCGCGGGCGTAGCCCGCTGCTGACCGCGGTGACCGGCCTGATGCTCCTGTACGCGCTGCTCCCCCTGGTGTGGCTGGTCGTCAACGCGACCAAGTCCGAGGCGGGGCTGTTCACCTCCCCCGGGCTCTGGTTCGCGCACGACTTCGCGCTGTGGAGCAACATCACCGAGACGTTCCGGTACGGCAACGGCGCGTTCGTGCGCTGGCTGCTGAACACGCTGCTGTACGTGGTGGTCGGCGCGGGCGGGGCGACGGTACTCGCGGTGGCGGGCGGGTACGCGCTGGCCAAGTTCGACTTCCCGGGCAAGGGCGCCGTGTTCGTCACCGTGCTCGGCGCCGTGGCGGTACCGGGTACCGCGCTGGCCGTACCCACCTTCCTGATGTTCAGCAGGCTGGGCCTGACCAACACGCCCTGGGCGGTCATCATCCCGTCGCTCATCTCGCCGTTCGGGCTCTATCTCATGTGGACGTTCGCGGCCGAGGCGATACCGGGCGAACTGCTGGAGTCGGCGCGGATGGACGGCGCCGGCGAGGTGCACACATTCCTGCGGATCAGCCTGCCGCTGCTGTCCCCTGGCGTGGTGACGGTGCTGCTGTTCACCGTGGTCGCCACCTGGAACAACTACTTCCTGCCACTGATCATGCTCAAGGACCCCAACTGGTACCCGCTGACCCTGGGCCTGGACGCGTGGAACAACCAGGCCCGGACCGCGGGCGGCGAGGTCGTCTTCAACCTCGTCATCACCGGCTCGCTGATCACCATCCTGCCGCTGCTCGCGGCCTTCCTGCTGCTGCAGCGGTACTGGCAGTCGGGGCTCTCCGCGGGCAGCGTCAAGGACTGAACCGTCCACATTCGACAGAACCGCCCTGGAGAGGAAACCATGGACACACACCGTCGCGCAGTGGTTCGATCCGCCGCCGCGGTCGCCGCCCTGACCTTGGCGCTGGCCGGCTGCGGCTCGTCATCGTCCGGCTCCACCCCGGCCGCCGCGTCCGGCGGCGACGTGCAGTCGGCCCTGCAGGCGGGCGGCTCGCTGACCGTCTGGGCCTGGGAGCCCACCCTGAAGCCGGTGGTCACCGCCTTCGAGGCCAAGTATCCCAAGGTGAAGGTGAACCTGGTCAACGCCGGTACCGGCAACGACCAGTACAAGGCGCTGCAGAACGCGGTCGCCGCCGGCAACGGTATCCCGGACGTGGCGCAGATCGAGTACTACGCGCTGCCGCAGTTCGCGCTGGGCAAGTCGCTGGCCGACCTGAGCCCGCTGGGCGCCGGCAGCCTCAACGGCACCTTCACCCCCGGCCCGTGGAACGCGATCCACCAGGGCAGCGGGGTCTACGGCCTGCCGATGGACTCCGGCCCGATGGCCCTGTTCTACAACAAGGAGGTGTTCGACAAGTACCAGATCCAGGTGCCGACCACCTGGGACCAGTACGTCGCCGCCGCCCAGAAGCTGCACGCCGCCAACCCCAAGGCGTACATCGCCAACGACACCGGTGACGCGGGCTTCACCACGAGCCTGATCTGGCAGGCCCGCGGCAAGCCGTTCACAGTGGACGGTACCAACGTGAAGATCAACTTCGCCGACACCGGCTCCGCCACGTTCGCCGCCACCTGGCAGAAGCTGATCAGCGGGCACCTGCTCGCGCCGGTCACCTCGTGGAGCGACGGCTGGTACAAGGGCCTCGGTGACGGCACCATCGCCACCCTCTCGCTCGGCGCGTGGATGCCGGCGAACCTGGTCTC
Organism: Rugosimonospora sp.; assembly: GCA_035278125.1. Taxonomy (GTDB): domain Bacteria; phylum Actinomycetota; class Actinomycetes; order Mycobacteriales; family Micromonosporaceae; genus DATEJJ01. Next base: position 2,318 of record DATEJJ010001152.1, on the reverse strand, counting down.
CGGGGTACCGGGCGGATCCGGCAAGTGGCGGGTGGCCCCGCTGCCACAGTGGACGGCCGGCGGCACCGCCAGCGCGGAGAACGGCGGCAGCTCGCTGGCCGTCATGAAGGCCAGTACCAGGGCCGCCCTGGCGTACGGCTTCATGAAGTACGCCACCGTCGACGACGGCGTGCAGATCCGGGTGGACAAGGGCGCGTTCCCGGCGACCACGGCACAGCTCAACTCGCAGGCGTTCCTGAACACCCCGTTCCCCTACTTCGGCGGGCAGCAGGCCAACCAGGTGTTCGCCGCGTCCGCGAAGAGCGTGGTCTCCGGCTGGTCGTACCTGCCCTTCCAGGTGTACGCGAACAGCATCTTCAACGACACCGTCGGCAAGGCGTACGTGTCCGGTACCACCTTGGCGCAGGGGCTCGCCTCCTGGCAGCAGGCGTGCGCGAAGTACGGCACCGACCAGGGCTTCACCATGGGCTGACGGGTCCGTGCGGAGCCCGAGATCTTGTAGGCGTTGACATCAGGATCGATGTCAACGCCTACAGGATCTGGTAGTGCGTCAGGACTCGTCGAGCAGGCCGAAGGCCAGCGTGCACGAGCTGCTCTTGCGCCAGGTCACCGACCAGTTGTACGAGCCGTCCCCGTGGCCGGTCACGAAGCCCGGGTCGAACGTGGTGACCGAGGTGCCGGAGCAGAACGTGGTGGACTGGAAGCTCTGGCTGGTCTGGCTGGTCACGCCCGCGCAGCTGAACGACGAGGTGAAGCTGTTCAGCGTCTGCGACCAGCCGGCCGCCCGGAACGCGTAGTAGCTGGCGAAGTCCGCGCCGGCCGTGGCGCAGCCGCCGGACGGGTTCCACTGCACCTCGTTGCGCACGTCGGTGACGTGGTTGCCGGATCCGTCCTGGAACCAGGAGTGGATGCAGGCGTCGTCGAGGTAGAAGGTGCTGGTGCTGCGGAACGGGTTGAGGCAGGACGCCACCCGCGCGCTGACCGCCGGCTTGGCCACCGGCGCGGCGGCCACCTGGTCCAGGTACGAGGTGCAGGTCTGCGCGTTGAACGCGGTCTCGACCTGCCGGACCCGGGCCGCGCTCGTGGCCCCCTTGCCGATCGTGGTGAACTGGCACCCGCCCGCTACCCGGGTGCCCTGCAGCACCACGTGGGTCGCCTGCGGGTTGGACGCCGAGTACTGCACCAGTCCCCCGGTACCCGGTGCCGGTGCCGCGCTCGCCGCCGACGGCGCCGCGAACAGCGCCGCCGCCGCGCCCGCCACCGCCAGGAGCACCCACCGCGCCCGGACCCCTTGCGTGTTCATGACTTGCCTCCCCTGCCCTGATCGCTGGCCGCGGACCCAGGCGCCGCGGCCGTGCCGGGCATCACCGTCACACGCCGGCCTGACCCGGGACTGAAGCAGCGCTGAACCGGCCACGCAATCCGCTTCAGCCGGCCCGGGTGAGGGTGGCTCACCCGCCGCCGGGCTGGCATGGGCGCATGACCACACCCTTCACCGTGGCGCCCGGCCAGCTGACCATGCCGGTCACCGGCGACGACCACACGATCGGCCCGGCCGCGGCGCCGGTCACCGTGGTGCAGTACGGCGACTACCAGTGCCCGTACTCCCGGGCGGCGCAGCCGGTGGTACGGGAGCTGCTGCGGCTACGCCAGGGTACGGTCCGGTACGCGTACCGGCACTTCCCGCTGCTCGCGGTCCACCCGTACGCCGAGATCGCGGCGGAGACGGCCGAGGCGGCGGGTACCCGCGGGAGGTTCTGGCAGCTGCACGACCGGCTGTTCGAGCACCAGGACGCGCTGGACCCGGCGCAGCTGACCCGGGGCGTGGTGGCGCTCGCGCTACCCGCGGCCGAGGTCATCGACGAGGTGAACAACCACATCTACCTGAGCCGGGTGCAGCGCGACTTCACCAGCGGTACCCGCAGCGGCGTCAACGGCACCCCGGCGTTCTTCGTCAACGGAGTGCGGCACGACGGCGGGTACGGCACCCCGGAGCTGGTCGACGCGGTGGACCGTGCCGCCGAGGCCGCCCGGCACGCGGGCTGACCTAACCGGCCGTCCACAATGGACCGGTACTCATCGTGGTGGCGGGCCGGGAGCGGCGACGCTCAGCGCGTACCGGAAGCAGGCCAGCGCCTCGGGCAGGCCGGACTGGTTCACCGAGCCGCGCAGCAACCGGGCCGTATCGTCTTCACCGCAGCTGGCCGCCGCATCCGCCGCCGCCGCGATGTTCGGCAGCTCCACCTCGTCCCACGCCGCGGTGGCCGAGCCGGCGCGGCACGCGTACCAGCCGAGCATGCGCCGGACCGCGGCGGCGC
>DATEJJ010001151.1:0-2091 GCA_035278125.1 Rugosimonospora sp. | reverse complement strand
AGGCAGCCGGGGGCGGCGTCGATGCCGATCAGCACCAGCGGTGCGCGCGGGTACCAGCGCCGGGCCGCGGCCGGATCGGGCGCGACATCGACCAGTACGCCCACGCGGGCGGCGACCCGGAGCAGGTCGTCGAGCAACTCGGCGTCGGCGGTGACGATGAGCGGCCGCCGCACCCGGGGCGGTGCGGGCGCGGTACGCGTGGACGGGATTGCCATGGCGGCCTCCAGGCGGCGCGAAGCTGACCCGCACACGGTGACCCTCACGTCGGCCGACACAAAGCGCCCGAACGCCGTTCTGTGGACAGCGAGGGTGCATGTGGACAACCTCGCCGACGAACTACGAGGTCAGGAGGCGGTCCACGCGGAGCAGGGTCTCCCGCAGGTTCGGCCGGGTCACCTCGGCGAGCGCCTCCGGTACCGCCAGCCAGCGCAGCGGCGCCTCGGGGTGCTCCGGGCGGGCGGCCTCGGGCTGCCCGGTCGCCAGCACGTACCGCACGTCGGCGTGCTCGTGCGCCGGCTCGTCCCCGCGCGGCTTCACCGGCACGATCACCACGTGCGCGATCGACGCGTCCGGCCACGGTTCGAGATCGACCAGCCCGGTCTCCTCCCGCCCCTCGCGCAGCGCCACCGCGAGCGGATCCACCTCGCCGGGGTCGGCATGCCCGCCGACCTGGAGCCAGGCGCCCTGGCGGGCGTGCCAGCGCAGCAGCACCCGGCGGCTGGGCGGGTGCACGATCACCGCGGAGCCGGTCACGTGCAGCGGGGTGGCGCGGCCCCACACATCCCGGCCGGACCGGCACAGATCGCCCAGCCGGAGCAGGTCGGCGGCCTCTGCCTCGTCCCCGGGCCGGTAGCCGGCGAGCGCCTCACCGATGGAACCCGTCGCCATACCGCCCCCTCAAGCCGGACATCTCCGGCGAGTACCGTAATCCACGACCGGTGCGGTGATTGACCCCGGTCACGGCGGTAGCGCCCACGATTTGTGAGAAGATCCCGCGTTGCTTTCACAATTTTCCCGACCACGCTCGGGAGCTGCCGAAACGTGCGTGAAATGGAACGGGTCGAGTAGGGACGACCCCCGTCGGGGGGTGACGGGGGTCGTCTTGGGGTCCGGCTCCGGGGGGGTCGAGCCGAACCACTCAGCGGTCACGGGGGGTGCAACCGCCGAGCCGATTCGCGTCCCGGCCATTCGGTCAGCGGATAACCGGGCGCGTTACCCACAAGCATGCCTGAACTACATACCGCGCGTCGAGTGGCGAAAGACGCAGGATACCCTTGGCCGGTCGGCCGACATCGCCCGAACCCGCACGTCAAAACCTGATCATCTGCGGATATTGTGCTGAGTCGCGACTCAGGGTGGCGTGCCCCACGCTCCGGCGACCCCGGCGACGACCAGCGGCGAAGAAGCCCGCCGGCGGGCGGGATCAAGATAGACTTGCCGGCCGTGGGCCATAGTGCCGTCTTTTTCGACCTGGACAAGACCGTTATCGCCAAATCGAGCGCGTTGGCGTTCGGGCGACCGTTCTACCGGGAAAGGTTGATCACCCGCAGGGATGTGGTCAAGGCCGCGTACGCACAGCTGATCTTCCGGATCGGGGGCGCGGACGAACATCAGATGATCCGGCTCCGCGACTACCTTGCGGAACTGTGCCAGGGTTGGCGCGTTGATCAGGTTCAGCAGATCGTGAACGAAACGCTGCACGAGCTGATCCACCCGTACATCTACGCCGAGGCGGCCGCGCTGATCGAGCAACACCTCGCGGCCGGACGGGATGTGGTGCTCGTCTCCGCTTCCGGCGAGGAGATGGTACGGCCGATAGGCGATCTGCTCGGCGTTACCGACGTGATCGCGACCCGGATGGCGGTCCGGGACGGCCGGTACTCGGGCGAGGTGGACTTCTACGCGGGCGGGCCGTACAAGGTGGCGGCCGTACGCGACCTGGCCAAGGAGCGCGGCTACGAGCTGGCCGACTCGTACGCCTACTCGGACTCGGTGACCGACGTGCACCTGCTGGAGGCGGTCGGCCACCCGACGGCGGTCAACCCCGACCGGGGGCTGCGCCGGATCGCCGCCGAGCGGGGCTGGCCGATC
>DATEJJ010001150.1:0-5442 GCA_035278125.1 Rugosimonospora sp. | reverse complement strand
ACCACGCCGGCCTTGACGACGTGAAGCAGCGGCTGATCGAGTTCCTGGCGGTGCGCTCGCGCCGCAACCGGCGCGGTCTGGGCACGGTGGGTGGGCGCGGGTCCGGCGCGGTGCTGGCCCTGGCCGGACCGCCCGGCGTGGGCAAGACCAGCCTGGGCGAGTCGGTGGCGCGGGCGCTGGGCCGCAAATTCGTCCGGGTCTCCCTGGGCGGGGTACGCGACGAGGCGGAGATCCGCGGGCACCGGCGCACGTACGTGGGCGCGCTGCCCGGGCGCATCGTGCGCGCCATCCGGGAGGCCGGCTCGATGAACCCGGTGGTACTGCTGGACGAGGTGGACAAGCTGTCCGCGGGGTACGCGGGCGACCCGGCGGCGGCACTGCTGGAGGTGCTGGACCCGGCGCAGAACCACACCTTCCGGGACCACTACCTGGAGGTCGACCTGGACCTGTCCGACGTGCTGTTCCTGGCCACCGCGAACGTGGTGGACACGATCCCCGGCCCGCTGCTGGACCGGATGGAGCTGGTCACCCTGGACGGCTACACCGAGGCGGAGAAGGTCGCCATCGCGCGCGACCACCTGTGGCCGCGGCAGCTGGACCGGGCCGGGCTGACCGCCGGCGAGGTGGTCGTCGAGGACGAGGCGCTGCGCCGCATCGCCGGCGAGCACACCCGCGAGGCGGGGGTACGCCAGCTGGAGCGCGCCCTGGCGCGGATCCTGCGCAAGGTGGCGGTATCGCTCACCTCCGGCCAGGCCACGTCCGTCCACATCGGACCCGAGGACCTGGTGCGGTACCTGGGCCGGCCGCGGTTCACCCCGGAGTCGGCGGAGCGCACCGCGGTACCGGGCGTGGCGACCGGGCTCGCCGTCACCGGTGCCGGCGGCGACGTGCTGTTCATCGAGGCGACCGCGATGCCGGGGGAGCCGGGCCTGACCCTGACCGGGCAACTCGGCGACGTGATGAAGGAGTCCGCGCACATCGCCCTGTCCTACCTGCGTTCACACGCGGCGCAGGCGGGCCTGGTCGCGGCCGACCTGGCCGGGCAGCGGCTGCACCTGCACGTACCGGCGGGCGCGGTGCCCAAGGACGGGCCGAGCGCCGGGGTCACCATGGTGACCGCGCTGGCCTCGCTGTTCTCCGGCCGGCCGGTGCGGCCCGAGGTGGGCATGACCGGCGAGGTGACGCTCGCCGGGCGGGTGCTGCCGATCGGTGGGGTGAAGCAGAAGCTGCTCGCCGCGCACCGCGCCGGCCTGACCGAGGTGATCATCCCGGCCCGCAACGAGCCGGACCTGGACGACGTGCCCGCCGAGGTACGGGCGGAGCTGACCGTGCACCTGGCCTCGGACGTGTCCCAGGTGCTCACGCTGGCGCTGCGCCCCGCCGGTGCGCAGCGCGAGCGCGACGAGGTACCCGCCGTCGCGGCGTAGTACCTCAGATCGGCACGCGACGCGGTACCCGCCCATCGCCGCTCGGGTCGAGCAGCGGGTCCGCGTCGGCGCGCCGCAACAGGTACCGGGCCGTCAGCGTGTCCACCGCGGTACCGCGGGCGCTGCCGGGCCGGTACGTGACCGTGGCGGCACGGGCCGAGGATGCCTCGATGACACCGGCGCGCCAGAGCCCACCGCGGTGTACCCACACGCGGTCGCTCGGATGGTAGGTGTCGGTGGACGCGACCTCGGCCGGGTCGCGCTTGTCGGGATCGATGGTGGGGGTTGCCATTGGTCCTACCCTCCTGCCGGTCCGGCGTGGTGGGTGCGTGCCGGTGGTGCGTGTCGCGCGGCCACCGGGACCGCGCGGTACCGGTCGTCGGGGTGCGCGCTCCCCACGCGGTACGCCATCTTCGCCCGGTACATCGCGAGGTCGGCGCGGTGCACCGCCTCGGCCAGTTCGGTGGCCGGCGGTACCGGCACCAGGCCGACGGACGCGGTGACCGCGGCCAGTCCGGTGCCGACCCGTACCGGCTCGGCGGTGATGGTGGCCAGGGCCCGGGCCGCCCGGTCCAGGGTGAGCTGGTCGGTGTCCGGGACGCAGAGCAGCCCGGCGAACTCGTCGCCGCCGAGCCGGGCGACCAGGTTGCCGCCGAAGCAGGTGGCGAGCCGGGCGGCGACCGCCACCAGGACCGCGTCCCCGGCCGCGTGGCCGTACCGGTCGTTGACGTCCTTGAAGTCGTCGAGGTCGATGAGGGCCGCCGCGAGCGGGTGCCGGCTCGCGTCGGCGACCAGGGCCGCGCCGAGCTGGTAGAAGGCGCGCCGGTTGGGCAGCCCGGTCAGCGGGTCGTGGCAGGCCGCGTGGTGCGCCGCCTGTAACTGCCGGCGCAGGCCGCACGCCTCCGCCTCGGCGCGCAGCACCCGGCGCCGGGAGTGAAGCCCAGCACCGATCCCCGCCAGGGCGCCGAGGCCGGCCACGACGGTCAGGGGGTCCACGGCGGAGCTCCCTTCCTCCACAGCAGCGGGTTAACGCTGCCCGGTGCCGCTGACTACCGCCTTCCGCTCACGAGAAGTGGAACGAAAAACAATGGTGCACGTGCGCTATCATCCGCGTTATAGCCTGCAGACGCAAGAGCGAATGCACGTGCATCCGGCGTCGGCGGGGCCAACCTGCGGGGGGATCGGCTGGCCGTGGCCGCGGCTGGCCTCCACCCGCCCGGACCGAAGAGGGCGTCCGCCCAGGCGTGCTCTGCAGAAAGAACGTCGCAATGAGCCAGACATACAACGGCATGCCCGCGTCGGCGCTGCCGGCGCTGCGGTGGCAGAAGAGCAGGCGTAGCAACCCCAGCGGAAACTGCGTGGAGATGGCGGAACTTCCTGGTGGTCACGGGATCGCGGTACGCAACTCGCGGGACCCGGACGGGCCGGCGCTGATCTACACCGTGGACGAGATCGTGGCGTTTCTCGCGGGCGCCCGGGAGGGAGACTTCGACAACCTCGTCCCTTAGGGACGGTGGGACTGTCCAACCCGGACGGTGAAAACTGACCACGAGGTCAGGTTTCCGGGTGACGCATGAGGCCCTAGGGTCATGGCATGCTTACCCGGGAGTGGCGCAGCGACCGGCCTACGCGCTGAGTCGCCATTGGCGGAGGTCAGTACGTGACGACGGCTCAGCAGGACGGTGGGTCGGCCGGAGGCCCAACCGTGCTGCGCATGCTGCTCGGCTCCCACCTGCGCCGGCTGCGGGAGGCGCGCGGGGTCAGCCGGGAGGACGCCGGGTGGGAGATCCGGGCGTCCGAATCGAAGATCAGCCGGATGGAACTGGGCCGGGTCAGCTTCAAGGAGCGGGACGTCGCCGACCTGCTCACCCTGTACGGGCTGGCCGACACCGACGAGCGGGAGCGGCTGCTCGCGCTGGCCCGGGACGCCAACACGCCCGGCTGGTGGCAGCGCTACGGCGGCGTGTTCCCCGCCTGGTTCCAGTCCTACCTGGGGCTGGAGTCGGCCGCGTCGCTGATCCGCACGTACGAGGTGCAGTTCATCCCGGGCCTGCTGCAGACCCGCGAGTACGCCCGCGCGGTGGTGCGGCTCAGCCACGAGCGGGCCGAACCGGAGGAGATCGAGCGCCGGGTGGAGCTGCGGATGACGCGCCAGCGGCTGCTCACCCGCGCCGACTCGCCGCAGCTGTGGGTGGTCATCGACGAGGCGGCGCTGCGCCGCCCGATCGGCGGACCCGCGGTGCTGCGCGCGCAGATCGAGGCGCTCATCGAGGTGACCGCGGTACCCAACGTGCGGCTGCAGGTGATCCCGTTCCACGTGGGCGGGCACGCGGCGGCGGGCGGCGCGTTCAGCCTGCTGCGCTTCCCCGACCAGGACCTGCCCGACGTGGTCTACATCGAGCAGCTGACCAGCGCGATGTACCTGGACAAGCGGGAAGACGTGGAACACTACGTGAAGGCCATGGAACGGCTGTGTGTCGAGGCCGAACCACCGGACTACACGACCGAGGTGCTGCGCGGGCTGCTGCGCGAGGGCTGAACGGCGGTTTCCTCCACAGTGGACCGCCGGGGACGAGGAGGACGCCGTGGGCGTACTGGGTGATCTGCTGGAGGGGCTGTCTTCCGGCGCCGTCGAGGTGGTCGACCTGACCGCCCCGCTGTCGAGCGGTACGCCGATCCTGCGGCTGCCCGAGCCGTTCGGCAACACGATCCCGTTCTCCCTGGAGGAGATCAGCCGGTACGACGAGCGGGGTCCGGCCTGGTACTGGAACAACCTGCACACCGGCGAGCACACCGGTACCCACTTCGACGCGCCCATCCACTGGGTGAGCGGGCAGGACAAGGCGGACGTGGCGCAGGTACCGCCGCGGCAGCTGGTCGGGCCGGCGGTGGTGCTGGACTTCGCCGCCGAGGCCGCGGCCGACCCGGACTTCCTGCTGGAGGTGGCGCACGTACGGGCCTGGGAGGAGCGCCACGGTCCGCTGCCCGCGGGCGGGTGGCTGCTGTACCGCACCGGGTGGGACGCGCGCGCCCACGCGCAGGAGCCGTTCCTCAACGCCGACGAGGCCGGGCCGCACACGCCGGGCGTGTCGGTGGCGTGCGCGCGCTGGCTGGCCGAGGAGGCGCCGGTACAGGGCATCGGGGTGGAGACGGTGGGTACCGACGCGGGCGGCGCGTTCGCCTTCGACCCGCCCTTCCCGTGCCACTCGTACCTGCTGGGCGCCGGCAAGTACGGGCTGACCCAGCTGCGCAACCTGGACCGGCTGCCGGCCACCGGTGCGGTCCTGCTGGCCGCGCCGCTGCCCATCGTGGGCGGCTCGGGCAGCCCGACGCGGGTGCTGGCCCTGGTCGAACGGTGACCGAGCGCTTGGGCGAGGTCCGGGCTGGCAATGTCACTCCGGGCCCTCGCCCGCGTGCCTGCGAGGGGGCGGCATGACCCGCAGCGTCGCGGAGGCGGTCGGGCGTACGCTCGCGCAGCTGGGTGTCGATCACGTGTTCGGCGTGGTGGGCAGCGGGAACTTCCACGTGACCAACGCGCTGGTCGCCGCCGGCGCCCGGTTCGTGGCCGCCCGGCACGAGAACGGCGCGGCCACCATGGCCGACGCGTACGCGCGGGTCAGCGGCCGGGTGGCCGCGGTGTCGGTACACCAGGGGTGCGGGCTGACCAACGCGCTGACCGGGATCACCGAGGCGGCGAAGAGCCGTACCCCGCTGGTCGTGCTGGCCGCCGAGGTGACCGCGCCCCGCTCCAACTTCTACGTGGACCAGCCGGCCCTCGCCGCCGCCGTGGGCGCGGTGAGCGAGCGGATCACGTCCGGCGCCGACGCGGTGGCGGGTACGGTGCGCGCGTACCGGCGGGCGGTGGCCGAGCGGCGCACGGTGCTGCTGAACCTGCCGCTCCCGGTACAGGCGGAGCCGGCGGACGACATGCCGGTGCCCGCGAGCGCGGCGCCGGCGGTGGTGTCACCCGATCCCGACGGGGTACAGCGGCTGGCGGAGCTGCTGGCGCGGGCGA